>JAGWWT010000030.1 GCA_018970245.1 Patescibacteria group bacterium | reverse complement strand
ACGCGCTCAAATTCTCAAATTGCGTAAACTCGTAGTACCATGGAGTAAGATCAAGAAGCTTCCGATCTGGAAGAAATTCCGCGCCTTGGGCGGTAAATGATCTGGGGAATACACCGAGCAATTACACCTGAGAAGCTCGGACTTGGACGCCATGATAGGATTGAATTAGTTAGAGATCCCTATTTCGCTAATAACTACATTATTCGGGTGTTAGCAGAAGGGTCCAGGCATAATCTGACTTACATTCTCGACCGACTGAGTTGGGAAATTGCTGATATGGCAAAGCAAGCTCGTCGGGAATCAGATCTTGCAAGTCACTAGATCTTTGTGATTTAATCTCAGTATGTATCTCTCCGACTTGATGGACCCAGACCGGCTCGACGAGCTGGTGGCTGACGGATATATCTCTGCGAGGGCACATCCATTCTGGCCGCTCAAAATCCTTAATTATACAGCTAAAACGCAGTATGAGAATCTATGGACGCCTGAGACTGAAAATTGTCGCGGATTGGTCATTGCTGGTAGCGGGTTAATTGTTGGCCTGCCATTTAAGAAGTTTTATAATCTCGACCGCGATAATCCATACCCGCCGTTCTCCGAATGGTTCAACGCCTACGATAAGGCCGATGGCAGCTTAGGAATAATTTTCGAGTTTGTTGGATTGTGGGATATCTCCACTCGCGGTTCATTCGAGTCTGAGCAGGCACAGTGGGCGCGTAAAAAGCTCCATTACTATCTGGACGCGTTGGAAGACTCCAATTTGACCTATTTGGTAGAGATCGTCTACCCAGCCAATCGGATCGTGGTCAATTATGAGCAGGATGAGAAGCTGATTCTTCTTGGTGCTCGTGACCGCAGAACCGGCGAGTTTATTCCACCTGAGTCGATCGCTTGGCCCGATGACAAGGCGGAGCTTCTTCATTCAGGTCCTCTAAGTGATATTCTGGAGATGCCACCGCGCAAGAACGCAGAAGGATTAGTGCTTTACTCGCAGACCGGCGATATGTGGAAGCTCAAGCAGGAAGATTACGTCGAATTACATAAACTGCTCTTTGGACTCACCAGCCGCAAGGTCTGGGAATATCTGGCCGTCTGTGATTTAGCAGACATTAGCGACGTAACCGACGTTGTTACTCTAGCTAGATTTTTGCGAATGGATCCGCTGGATGTACAAGCGATTCTTGATCGAGTTGGAGACACCTATCTCGGTAGAGGAGCAGCAATCGATCATCTTGCAGGCGAGCTACCAGATGAATTCCATCCTTGGTTGACCGAGCAAGTCAGATATTTCACCAGTGAATTTGATCGTATCTGGGATGCTGCGTTGAATCAGTTCAGTTGGTGGCAAAATCTAGAGCGCAAAGTATTTGCCGCTAAAGCAAAAGAAACTCAATGGCCGTCCCTCCTATTTGCGATGCTGGATGGACAGATCACGGCGCACATCATCTGGAACATGCTCTATCCTGAGCATTCTAAAGCGATGATTCGCAACCCGGAAGACTCCGAGTAGGCTGAATGAGCGCTGTACTGCGGGAATTTCCCATCGAGATCGGATTGGTTCCGAGCTTCCCTGTAGCTCCGGGTAGATGTTCTCACTGCGGACACCAACTAATGGCTTGGACTGCCGAGAACGTCGTATTGGCGTTGCAGCGATGGGCAGAGAAGCACGGGGAGCCACCCACTTCTACGCAGTGGCACGATGTAACACCGGACAATCCAAGTAGTTCGACAGTAGTCTATATGTTTGGCTCTTGGAATAAAGGTCTGCGAGCCGCCGGTCTGCCCATTCGTAGGTTGGTCACTCCGACCAAATGGGGTAAGGATAAGATTGCCGATGCGATGCTCGACTGGATGGTGAGGCATGGCCGCTGGCCGAGTCAAGCAGATTGGGAGAAAGCTATTCAGCCGGACGAGCCGCCCAGACCCACTAAGTGTACCGTTAATCGGACATTCGGCTCTTGGTCAGCAGCCAAGAAGTATGCCGGATGGAATGGAAAATAGGAGAGAAGTATGGAAGTCCAGAATAAAATCCGAGTCTACGAGATCGACGACAATGATACTCCCATCGGTTCGGATTATCTTATGATCATCCGCTCTCATTGGAATGATGAGGATATGGTTATTCTAGAGTTACCGCTTGAGGCTAAGGGTAAGTCTGTTACGGTGGTCGCTAAGGATCTCAGGATGGCGATGGAGAACGCTACCAACCATAGGCGTTAGGTATTGACGAAAAACTCCTAATCTGGTATACTTTGGGTAGATCAGCCCCTTCTCTCCAAGGAGCCCAAATGCGCCAAGACGCCCATTCGCCCAAGAATTTCGATCCCGCCGACTACCGCGTGATCGACTATTTGGACAACAAGAAGCCCGAACCTCCGCGCGGACCGTTCAACTCTAACGAAGAGATGCACGCAGCTTTCGACGCCTACGAGGCCTACGTCGCCCGTTGGCGCGAGATGATCTTTGAACACTTCCCCGATTGGCGCACGGGCGGCGACGATCACAAGTCGATCTTCGAGTGCAACCACTGCGGTCATCCCGCAATCCGTTATATTGCTGTCGTGGAGCACATTCCCACAGGCGCGCGGCTCGCGTTCGGCGAGATCTGCGCTGATCGGACTGAGCTTGCTGGTCGGGACGAGTTTCGCAAGAAGTTCGTGTTTGACAAGGCCAAGCGCGAACTGGCAGCTTACGAGAAGCAGCAGATTTGCGTGCGCTTCAAGGCCGCTAACCCCGAGCTTGTCGAATGGCTTGAGTCTATCGACACCGCCGATCCGGGCGCTCAGCGCAAGCCACCGCACGAGTTCGTGATCTCACTTGCGGATCAGCTTCGAACTAGGGGCGATCTTTCTGAGCGTCAGGTTGAGGCAGCCAACAAGTTCTTGGCGCGTGAGCAGGAATGGCAGGCTCGTCGTCAGGCTGAATCTGATGCGATGAGCGATGTCGCACCTGTCGCAGAGGGTCGTCGGCAGATCGTAGGTGAGATCGTCTCTACCAAGTGGCAGGACTCAGATTACAACATGGGTTGCCTCAAGATGCTAGTGCGCGAACCGGACGGAAACAAGCTGTGGGGCACCGTCCCGCGCTCGATCGATTACTACCTCGTCTGCGCAGAACCTAAGCGGCTCGATACCCTCGTCGGCCAGAAGGTTACCTTCACCGCCGAGGTCAAGCGCAGCGACAAAGATCCGCATTTCGGCGTGTTCAAGCGGCCTGCGAGTGCAAAGCTCGCGGCATGATCGAACGCCCACGTACTCTCTGCCCCAATTGCGGCTTCTACGTGCAGCAATTCAAGGATGGTCGCCTGCGGCCACACAAAGCCCGCATCGACGGAGACTGGCAATGGTGCGGGGACACACCCGAGTCTGTCGAAGAGCTGTATAAGCGTAGACGATGGCAGCGCATTGAAGCAGCAGCTAGAGCTGTTATTGCTTCGGAGGATGAGATTTTCCAGATTGCCGCCCCTGAAACGATGTGGGACAAATTGGCTGATCTCAAGGCGGCACTCGATGCCGATTAGCTATCGTTGTCCGCATTGCGGGCGTGCTCTTCGCGAAGGTCGGTGCAACTATCACAGACCTCCGTTTATAGCTAAGACTCTCCTCCCTTCTCGTCAGAAGCCCCAATAGCTTTAATTTAACGAGGGGAATTCGTGCATAAGCCTTATGGGAAAGATCAAGCTGTTGGGACTTGCTACCGTTCCGGTAAGCGCAAATATATCAACAAGATTGCTGCGCAAGTCTCTAACAGCCATGTTCCTGGAACTCGCGCCTATTGGTGCCAATATTGCGGTTATTGGCATCTGACCTCGCAAACATGAAGACACTCTACATCATGCAAGGTATTTCAGGCAGCGGCAAGAGTACTTTGGCTCGCGCGCTTGAACTTGATTTGATGCAAGAAGGTTGTCGGGTCTATTCGACCGACGACTATTGGGGTGTCGATTATGACCATGACTGCTCTAAATTGGCCCAAGCACATGCCTGGAACAGGGCACGAGTGGCGCAGGCGATGCATGAAGGCATATTGCACATCATCGTCGATAATACTAACCTAGACAAGAAAAGCTGGGAACCTTATTTGCTACTGGCGCAAGAATATAATTACACTCCTCAATTCATTCGTTGCGAGGTGTCTCTTGAGACCGCGCTCGCACGTAATTCTAAGCGCTCAACGCACCGACAGGTGCCGGATAAGACCATCACTAAGATGTATAATCGATTCCGGAACTTGCCGCCGCTGCTCTAGACTTAGTTAGGGCCAGAGCTGGTCACAAAAGCTGCGACAGTACCAGGTCCGTTAGAATCCGTTCGCACTAGTCGAATAAATTCAGGCGCAAACGGAGATAAATCAAATGCCTGAGTTATACCGGCATTGACAGTTATCGAGGTTTCGGCTCCCACTCCGCCTGAGCCTGTGTAATCATACCAGGTTAATCCGCCATCGGCGGTGCCGTCTAGTGCATTCATTCCAGCCATCGGCGTAGGAGTGCCGGTTACTTGTACTTTGAAAGTCATATTAACGGCGCTGGTATTGTCTATATAGACAGCAACATAAGGACCAGGGCCGATATAAGCTAGAGTTGATTTGGCAGTATCGGCAACACTAGAGCCATCATATAATACTTGTCCGCCCTTGAGCGACGCCAACTAAAAGCCACCTATACTAATCATCGCTTTTTAAGCGTCGAAGCGCTACATGTATGTGCCTAAGCCATACTCGGCTATGCCATAGACATCAGACGGCCAGATGAGCGAAGCTCTGTTGGTCCAGGCCACTTCCGTCAATACGTCGATATTAGAGCTAAGTCTGGGTCTGGCTCATCAGCAGACAATCGCGTCCAATCCTCAGTCAACTCGACAGATGTTCTGCGCGAAATCATCGACGGGAAGGAGTTGTCGGTCTTCTCAGGTTCAAACTTGGGCACCGCTTTAACATCAGTCCATGACTCGGTAAAGTCAGAATCTCCGAGCTGCGGTGGATGATCAAACGGCAAGGATTTATCCTCAGCCTTTTCCCATTCCGGCCCCAAGAATTTCCCACAAGTAGGGCAGACCTCAAGAGATGTCTCTTGTTTACAATTGGGACAAAGTACCTCATCCTGTCCATGTGGTGAGCCTGGATTATCAAATTGGATCTGTCCGATCCCCCAGATATCCCCACCATCACCCTTGACACCCGACTGCCTCGTCCAATCTTCTAAATCCTCCGGCTCGGTGGGTCGGGCTTCAATAGCAAGTGGATTAGGGCGATATCTTGGTCTCACGTAAATATCAGGATTGAGAGACTCATCCCATTTGTTAATATCACGATTACAATTAAGACAAGCAGGGACCACATTGTTAACATTACCGGAACCGCCTTGGACTAGAGGATGATTATGGTCGAATGTACCAGCAGCAGGATCATTCATCGCTTGCGGATGGTTTCTCTCATCTATTCCGCCCGGAGTATTTAAATCGGCGGTGCCTCCGCCGCCCCAATTGAGCGGCTTATCACAATAAGCACATTGATCATCATATCTTTGTGCTAGAGCATATAGCTCGCGACCATTTACTCTGCCAGGTTCTCCGACTTTAACCGCTCTGCGATTGAGATTCCTCGCTCTATCTCGCCAGATTTTGCGATTACGTTCATCTAGATTGTCGAAAAGACGTAGTTCATACGCCGTAAGTGGCTGGAATTCTTGATGATAGGTGACCGGATTGGTGGCTGCCTGATGATTCCACTCTGCTGGGAATGTCAGGTCGCCGGGAGACTGATCGCTCAGATGCGGACCTTGGAAAGGATCATAATTTTGAATTACCTTACCAAAAGCAATCCAATCTTGAAATCCTCCTGCGCCATACACTCCAGCATCCATTTCAACAACGCCATTTGGTAAAATCACATAACGATAACCGTAATCATCAGTTGCATACCAATGAGCTTTGCCTTGGTCTTCGGGAGCATAATGGTCTTGGTCAAGTCTGACCGAAGTGACGCCTCCATCAAACTGTTCTACGTCAACAGTATCGCCGGGTGCCCATTGATTATCAACCGGCCAAGTCATGATATTCCTTCCAAGCTTGTTTCAGAGCATATTCCCATTCATCGCTAGATCGCCAATCACGGGGAGGTGAATCGCCAAGCGTCTGTTTCATCAATTCATCAGCTCGACGTTGAACTTCAAAAGGAGCACCCGCTAAAGTATAGATCAATCCAGCATCTTGAACTTGTTGCTGGACTTGCCGATAATTCTCATTCTCCGCGATATCAGCCAGAGCACCTTGATATAGCTCTTCGAAATTGACATTCCAGGGATTAATTTGAGTCTCATTTAAGTCGATATCGCGGACATCTGCTGAGGGCTCTCCGAAGATGTCATTGATTCCTTGTACCATATCGGCCGCTTGCGGACTCCGTTCCTTCAAATCTTCCCAACCATAATCTAATCTGTCATGTTCAGGAATTGAGTTCCATTCATGAGCCTCTTGTTCTCGCTCTCTATTGTAAGGCCCAATTACGTATTGAATGACCCATTCTTTGAACTGTTCAAGATCGGGATTACCCTCCATAAATTTGTCGAAAGCATCTTTTAGCTCGTAACCGTAACTACCCTCAAGAGCAAAACCCACTTCCATAGTATCCCATGTCGAGTACCCACTGAATTCCGCTGTCTTAGCAGATCTCGGAGGAGGTAAAGGATCGTCAAGTCCTCCAGGGAGAGCTAGCTCTACTCTACCTTGGACATTTGGATTCTCCGGATTGTGTTGCCATTGCCGGAATATCTCCAGAGCCTCTTCGTCGTTCCACGCTCTGACCCAGTAGCGGCGATGAGCCACATCTAAGGCCCACCACCGTTCGTAATTCATCTGTGGCTCCGGCGTGTCACTCGTAACCTCGGGAGTATCTTCTAGAGGCATCACCTCTTAATTTTCGTAACCTAAACGGCTTGACGAATAGACCTAGAGTGTGGTTTAATTCGTTCGGTCAAGTTTCTCTATCTAGGAGTAGACATGCGACGCATTATTGATGACACCGATTCAGGGTTGGAAGCCCTACTTGGTGAGACGGTCACCTTTTTCTGCCTCAACTATATCTACACTGGCAAACTCGTAGGTGTAAATGATAAGTTTGTTCTCCTGGAGGAACCCAAGATCGTATACGAGACCGGCCCGTTTGGCGAGAAGCAATGGAAGGACGCGCAGGCTTTGCCGCACGAGCTATATGTCATGCTTTCAGCAGTGGAGTCATTCGGGCTGGTGAAATAGATGCGCGGGAAGAAGCAAAAATGGTCTGGGTCTTGGTCTGGGTCTTGGTCTTGGTCTGGGTCTAGGTCTTGGTCTGGGTCTTGGTCTGGGTCTTGGTCTTGGTCTTGGTCTTGGTCTGGGTCTAGGTCTAGGTCTAGGTCTTGGTCTGGGTCTGGGTCTGGGTCTGGGTCTTAAGGGATGACTGACCAAGCTGATTTGATTAATCGTGAGGGTGCGGCTCTCGACAGCGTACTTCATCTTGCGCTTAATCTAGCGGCAGAAAGGTTCAATCCTAATGAAGCCGACCCCGGCTGGAGCGCCGAGATGTACGAGGATCTCTTACGAGACGCCGTGATTGTCTACGCTAACGCAATCAAGGAGAGGCGCAATGGGTCTATTTGATGTTCGCGACGTGTACGAGATCGGTAGTGACTACGATCGAGGTTGGATCGAACTGCGAGACGACCCAGGAGGCATCCGACTCTCTGTTTGCCATCGCGGCGAAGGTCATGATGAACCCGCTCGAAAATCGAGTTATGTTCTACTTTATGCCGAGATCGCAGAGCTGATTAATGCGCTGTACTTGACCATCCCTCCCGAAACAGAGCCGTCGGCTACTTCACAATGGGAACCTAAGATCTGCGATGTCTGCGATTGGCCAATTCGATCTCAGTCTGACTTCGCCGCTGGCGGCCATGACGTAGGTAGAGGTATCTTTAAACGATATATCTCTGGAAAGTGGCATATGAAGTGTCGTCCGCAGTGGTTTCGTGAGAAATGGGACTGGCAAAATGGACAATAGTCTTGCTAATAGTCCGGTGGGACTAACATCTCGCAAGATAGCATTTGCTCTCGTTGAAGAAGTCTCCGGCAAAGATTGGCGAGATCGCGATATAGATAAGCTGCAAGAGGCATTTGCTGAATTCGGCGACGCAATCGTCCGACAGATCGTTAAGGCCGTTCTGATCATCGGAGAAGACAATGACTCTAACTGAACAGGTCGATGCTCTCCTGACGCCGGAGACGCTTGACTATTGCGATTATTATTGTCGTGAATTGATCCGGGTTGCTCAGCGAATTGACTGTGCTCTAGAGAACGCTGCACGCTGTCAGAGCTGTGATAAGCTAATCTCGCGAGGAATGAACAATAGTCGGAAACTCTGTCAGAAGTGTTGTCCTCATCAGAGTGTCGTTGACACTACGACCGGTGACGATTACTGCCGCGATTGTGGGCTGGTTTGGTGAGCCATCGCCATCTGCGCATGCATCTTAATTCTCAAGGAACCAGCATCCAATGGTGGTCTACTCCAATGCGATATCGCGGTGTAACTCTGTGGTTTAAACCTCGTATTAGATTGCAAGTATTGCCTCACAAAAGAATCAGATGAAGAAGCACGCCGATCCTAACGAGACATACGAAATCCATAGCTTCCTTGCTTGTGGAGACGGTCATTTCTTTGGCGCAGGTCACAACTTCACTCATACTGAACCAGGTGAATGCTGTCCGATATCAGAACACGAAGGTGATTCTCATTTCTTCTGGCGCAATCTGCTCGTTCCCGTAGAGGCAACCGATGGTAGTAGTTTGTGGGAGAAACTGCTTAAGCCCGAATATGGGAACACTCTCGGCCAATTCCCTCTAGCGCCATGATTATCGGACCAGTCTCCGCGCACTACTTCGTCTGTCCTCGCTGCAATAAGCCGAGTGCTGATCTTGAGACTCATTGTTGCAAGTGCGGAATGCGAGCGGTCGGAGTCTTGTGGGAATGTAACGACGGCGACTTCTCTCCTGAGATTGCGATGTTGTCTACCAACAATACTGGAAGGAATTATGGATATTTCAACTGAGATTCAGAAGCTCAAACAAGACGGCCTTACCGTCCGGATTCAGCACGAGCGGGCGACACCCACGGCTGTCAAGGTGGCTCTTGCGGTTAGAGGTAACACTTCCCGCAAGCTGGAACAGCCGGAGGTTATTCCGACCTTCGAACTTAAGCAGAAGGGCCTCCCGGTGTCACCCTTTAGCGGAAGGACTACCGTCCGTATCCTGGAAGACGATCAACTGATCGCCAAAGGTGTGGCTATCTGCTCTCCCCGCGACAATTTCGTCAAGAGAGTCGGCCTAGCTAAGGCTCTAGGCCGTGCACTGGCTGACCTCAGGAGGGAATGTTAAGTGGATATCGGTAAGCCCAAGAGACGAATTGTGATCGAACCTCTAGAACAACCTGTTCCAAGCAAGACCCTTCCTGAACCACAGCCTACGGAGCCTAGCCGTGAACCCCTCCGAGAACCAGCTAGAACCTAGTTCAGAAGTTAGCGAAGAGCAAGCTTTTACTGGCTTGACTTATACAGAGCCAGCTCTAGCATGGCGTACTTGGATCGTGGGTGATAGAGAGTTCGTCAGCCAGCTCTTCAGCGTTACTCGGGGCGGCTATTCTGATCAAAGTAAAGATAATTCCATGAGAAACAAGTGGCCCTTTAAACAACCTATGGAAGCTATTTGTCGTCCCGGCAAAACCCATAAGTCCCCTGTTGAGGATTGCACTTGTGGAATCTATGGCACAATCGATTTCTTCGAAGCTGCTGATTGGTTGGATTGGAACAAACGTAATACCCATCTTGAGCTTCAAACCGTAATTGGCTTAGTAAAGTTTTGGGGAAATGTAATTGAGTACGATAGTGGTTTCAAGGCTCAGTATGCTTATCCTTCTGAGATCTGGATTCCTCCCAACTCATGGTATAAAGCGGGAACTATGAAAAGCACTGAACGGATGGCCAGAGAAATTCAGATGGCTTACGGTATTCCAGCGCAGGCCATCGATGATATTACCGAAGTTACTGATTATGATAGGAATCTGGCGGGCCAGCACGAAGTAGTCAATAGTGAATGGCTCTTGGGGAGAGAATGTTGATCTCAGAAGCGAGATATCACGCAGAAGAAGCCGCAAGAATGATTAAACGTGGTTGCGATATTGTTAAGAACGGAGCAGGTCCAGGAGAACCCACTCGCAAGGCGACCCGTAAGGTATTATATGAGAGAGCTATCTCACAGGCTTTAACTGCAATCGCCCTAGCTTTGACGGAGAAATAAGATGACCGTCGAAGAGTTACTAGAAGCTGAAAGCGTCCTTGAGGGTGAAGCGCTCGTGGCTGTGCAGCTTGAGTATCTACGCTCGTCCAATAGATCATTTCCTGGCATATTTCATGAGCAAGATGAATGTAGTGTTTGTAATTCGCGCCTTGAAGCTCTTAATCGATATTACGAAGATGCTCCTGATTCAAACCAGGGTTACCCTAAAACGCCGGTTGACTGCTTTATTTCTGAATTGCGAGAGATTATTGAAGCAGAAGGTAATCGAGCACTTATGCGGATATTTGAGGATCGGGTTATACAATTACGAGGAGAAGTAGATGGACACTCCTGAAGAGCGTTTGATTAGTTTGAGAGAATGGTGGAGATCCTCCGGCGATTGGGAAGTAACGATCAAGTGGATGACTGAGGTCGAGCAACAGCTTACTAGTCTGCGCCAGTCGATTCTATCTACCCACGCTGTGGCGGAACAAGCAGCTAGGGACTCCTTCGGAAACCACGTGATTGGAAACTAATGTCGGATATATCGGATATATTAGAGCCTGAGGATATTCATCCATCCTCTGACTTTTTGATGACCAAAGCAGGCACCTTCACGGCTCGGGCCATTGAAGAGTTAATAGTGACAGTTAAAGACCTTCAAGCTGAAGTGGTTACCCTAAAGCGGGAGAAGTCTATTTTGATGCGAGAACTTTCCCGGTTTACTAACAAAGCTTAAGGCACAATTGTCGTGTTCATCATCGTGTTTACTATTATTATTGGGGCATTGATCTCATATGCCTTCTAGTCCCCGAGGGTTCCCTTCTAGAAGGACCCGTTCTCGCTGTTTGGTATTGGTAGATGGTAGATGGGCAGTGGCAGACCGGTGACGTGGTTAAGCAGTCGATCTTTGGAATGTGTCGATACTATACACTAGATCGAAATGGCTGGCGTGATTCGACACCTGACGAAATTACGATTTACGAGCGAGAGATTTCAGATTTCAGATTTCAGATTTCAGATTTCAGATTTCAGATTTCAGATTTCAGATTTCAGATTTCAGATTCATTTCCTTATCCAACGCGTGTCTAAAGGCTCGCATAAGAGAACCGTCCGCGTTCCGAACGATATTATCCACATTTTTATGGGTCCCATCTTTTGTTTCGGACATTCAGCTTAAAAGGGCGACCTTGCGCCGGAAATCAGCTCTTTGGTAAACTTATGAAATGGACGAACAGTGGAAAGTCAACGTGGCGATCAGCAACGCCAACCAAAAGATTAGAGAAGCTGGCGATCTATTGCTGGAAGCGGCCAGTATTCTGGAAGAGTCAGGAGAGACTGCGCGTGCGATGAATATCCGTCAGTTCCTCATCGACGCCGAGTCGCCGGACGACGCAGAGAAGGCCGTCCAGACGGCCATTCGGGATAAGTTCCCAAATCTGGTCAGCCAACTCATATGAGACCACACCTTCTAGCCAGTCGTCCATAGCTCTCCTCTCAGATGCGAAAGCGGCACTCGGCCTATCCACGGTCGCCCCCGAGAAGGTGATCCCTCTCCTGGCGCAAGCCGAGCGGCTCGCCCATCTCGCCGCTCCACCACGTCCGCTCGCACCGCCAGCGAGGCGTCAGGGTCGTTCAGGATTGAATTAGCTGGTCGTCTAGTCCGCGAGATTCTCTCCTAAGCTTCCTGAGGGTCACCCACGGTCTTCCAGACGGGTTCCGGACGGGTTCCGGGGACCGTCTCTGCGCATGCGAGAGGGGTGTTCTTTGCTCGGGTGGAAAATAA
>JAGWWT010000029.1 GCA_018970245.1 Patescibacteria group bacterium | reverse complement strand
CAAAATGTCCTACATGTGGGCATGAGCATGCCCAGGGAGCCGCTTGCAATGCCGAAGGCTGCAACTGCGGAAAGTAAGCAGTGAAAGCAAAAACCGCCGTCTTGGCGGTTTTTGATAGCCGTTCTAGTTCTAATGAACGGCTTTCGATCACATCTGCGCCGGAGCGGAGGCGGATGTAGAGCAGGTCTTGCATGCCGACTTGTGGGTGAAGACAAGCCACAGCGCTGAGATTCCGACCAATATGTAGACGATCGTCGACAGGACGGATCCTGCACCGAAGATAGCATCGACCAGATTGAAGCCGAGGCCGACCAGAAGCCAGTTGAGGCCGCCGATCTCTAATAGTACGAACGCGATGACATGAATAGCTTTCATGTGATTATATTATTTGCTTGTAATTGCTAAGGGTACTGCCATAAGTATAACAACGCAAAATGCCCGCAAATAGGCGAGTTATGCACAGCCTCTCAGTCGTCGGTTGTGCACCCTGCAGGGCTCGAACCTGCGACCTTCCCGATGTACATCGGGACGCTCCAGTCCTCTTTATTATGCAGTGCACCCTGCAGGGCTCGAACCTGCGACCTCACCCGTGTGAAGGGTGCGCTCTAGCCAACTGAGCTAAGGGTGCGTTTTCAAATCTCCAAATCCTGGTCGGGCTGCCGGGAGTCGAACCCGGACCGCATCCACCCCATGGATGTATACTACCGCTATACTACAGCCCGGTCTCACGGCGAATTCCGTGCTGGATAGCTTACGCTATTTTTGAAATATTCTCAATTTGTGTTAGATTATCGGAACCCTGAGGGCCTATACTCGCTTCGCTCGTGTAGGCCCGTCGCTCGGACAGAGAGCGAATGCGAGCATTCGCTCTCGTCCTCGCTAGGGCCTATAGTCTAACGGTACGACGCGTCCATGGCATGGACGAGGCCGGGGTTCGACTCCCCGTAGGTCCACAGCTAGACATAATTAAATAGGTGTGGTATTTTCAATTTAAACTTTGAAAATCGCAACGTATGAAAAAATCAGGATATCCCTGCTTTATAGTTTTTGTCGGGAAAGATCTCAAACCCTTGATGCGTCAGATAGATCGGCATCTGGTTCGAATCTGGCACGATAGCACCGCTGAGCCGACGCCGCATAAGGGAGATATCTTCAGGCTCCGCTATAAAAGAAAAATCGCGGGCGTATGGGTTAGCGGGTACGACATGTTGCTGCGAATCGTTGAACGCGAGATCTACGCGCATGGACCCGAGCTCGACGGTATGTCGGACGGCGGCATCGGCAAATGGCTGACCTTAATGTGCCAGCCGATGGCGGCAAGCGGTGGACTGGCAGGCATTAAGAATGTGCTGTCATATTATCGGGTGCAGCGTCGGCGTTGGCGCGATAACTACAAATTCCGTGTCGCCACGTCGATTCGGGATTAGTCTGGGCTTGCGAATCTCTTGACCGCTCGCGTTGGGCGGTCTTTTTTGTGGACGAAACCGCAAAAAATTGCTATCCTACGCGTCATCGGGGCGTAGTATAGTGGTAGTATACACGCTTCGGGTGCGTGAGGTCCGAGTTCGATTCTCGGCGCCCCGACATTGCGACAGGAAGGTGCAGGAATGTTCAGTTAGAGAACTGGATATTCCCGCACCTTCCAAGGGCCAATACTCGCTTCGCTCGTGTAGGCCCGTCGCTCGGACAGAGAGCGAATGCGAGCATCCGCTCTCGTCCTCGCTAGGGCCTATAGTCTAGTGGCACGACGCGTCATTCGCATTGACGAGGCGGGGGTTCGACTCCCCCTAGGTCCACAAAAAAATATCGGCCACGATCGGACATCGCTGAAGCCGCTTCAATATCCACTCCTGTCGAGCTGGCTAGTTTGATGATTGCCGGTATAATTATAGGAAAATGGAGATAACGAACATCGCAGCGATCGTCTGGGTGGTAGCTATCATCAATCTCGCGATCGGCTTTTTCGTATACACGACCAGCAGGACCGCTTCCGCCCGCGCCTTCTTGTGGGCTGTCGCGGCACATGCCGGCTGGGAATCGGTCATAGGCTTCTACATCTCCATGGACAGCCCTGCCGGCGCGACCTTGTTCGTCAAGGTAGCTTATTTCACCGGCCTCATCGTATCAGCCGCATTCGGCTTCTTCTTCTTCACATATCCGAACCGCGAGAAGAAGCTGACCGCTCTTACTTGGACGATGTTCATCTCCACCCTTATCTTCGGGTACATCACTTTCCTCACTGACCTCGATGTCGGGCAGGCATTCTACATCGGCGGCATCGCGCATTGGGGATGGCACTTCGGCATCTTGTGGCCAGTGTTTCCGGTCCTATTCTTCGGATGGTTCATGTCCGGCCTGTTCACGATGCTGTATAACGGCCTCCATAGCTCTGACAAGAATTCTAGGAGCGCGTCGCTATTCATCTTCTGGGGCATGATGATAATGGTGACCGTCCCAGCCATCGTCAATATCGTGCTGCCGCAGCTCGGCATGTTCTCCCTGCTCTGGCTCGGGCCCATCCTCAACAGCGGCTGGATCATCTTCCTGGGCTACGCCATCATAAAATACGAGGCGCTCAACATACAGATCGTCGCCAAGAGGGCATTCCTGTATGCCGTCGTGGTGAGCGGGATCACCCTCATCACCGTCTCGCTCAATTTCGCTGTGACATACCTCACCAGCAACTATCCTAGCTTCCCGACGTGGTTCGTCTACATGGCCACGGCCCTCCTCATAGCCGGCCTCGGATATTTCATGTGGCTCAAGCTCCGCGAATCTGACACCATGAAATACGAATTCATCACCACGGCCACGCACAAGTTCCGCACGCCGCTGACCCACATAAAATGGGCCACCGAGAATCTCATCAAGGAGCAGACTCCGGAGGAGCGGATGGTCCAGCTCGGATACATCCAGGAAGCCAATAACAAGCTAGTCGAGCTCACCAACCTTCTGGTCAATGAATCGAGCACGGAGAGCGGCGACTACGAATACAAGCTCGAAGACGGCAGCTTGAGCGACGCGGTCACGGAGACGCTCGCTTCAGTGATGTCCCAGAGCCAGATGAGGAAGGTCACCGTCGATGCTCATATCGCACCGGGCTTGCGCGCCGAATTCGACTCATCGAGGATCAGGTTCATCGTCCAGACATTCATAGAGAACGCCATCAACTACACGCCCGACGGCGGCACGGTCACTGTCTCGCTCGCAGCTTCGCCCGATGGCAAGAAGATCACCTTCTCGGTCAAGGATACGGGCATCGGGATAGAGAAGCAGGAGCTCGGGAGGATATTCACCAAATTCTACAGGGGACAGAAGGCCAGGCTCGCTGATACGGAAGGCATGGGCATCGCGCTATTCATGGCCAAGGCGATCATCAAGAATCACAAGGGCGACATCCGGGCCGAATCTGACGGCCCGAACAAGGGCAGCACGTTCAGTTTCACCATACCCAAAGAGCAGTGACAGACGCTCATGCTTGACTAGCAGTACAATGATATGGTATGATATTCAATCATGGAAACGATCGAATCGATATTCAATGGTCTGTGGGAGACCTGGACAGAGATGTTCGGGATCCTCATGGAGCTCCTGCCGAAGCTGATCAGCCTCGTGCTGTGGGCGCTTTCTGCGGTCATCATCCTGCCGTGCGTCTTCGTAGCCGGCGTCCTCTATCCGAAATGGACCGAATGGGGCGAGCACTTGTAGAGCCCGGCGATTTGTAGAAATCCGGTCTCTCCCATATACTGCGTGCATGCCTATAGAACGGGCGCCGATCGCCGATCATCCGACCATCTTCGTCATCCTCGGTATCACCGGGGACCTTGCTTCGCGCAAGCTCCTTCCTGCGCTCCTCACTCTGTATTCCAAGCGCCTTTTGCCGCAGCGCTTCGCTATCATCGGATTCTCTCGCCGCCAGTTCTCGCGCGACGAGTTCCGCGAGCATATCCGCGAGCATCTGAACGTCAAGCCGGGACAGTTCCGCGAAGAAGACATCAAGCACTTCCTCGACCATATGACATATGAGCAGGGCTTCTTCGACAACGCGCCTGCATACGAGCGCCTCTCGGAGCGCCTTAAGTCCATCGACGACCGCTGGGGCCAATGCTCGAACAAGCTTTTCCACTTGTCAGTGCCGCCATCCCTCTATGAGGGCATCCTCAATCGTCTGGCCGAATCCAAGCTGACCCGGCCGTGCGACGACGCGACCGGCTGGACCCGCATCCTCATCGAGAAGCCGTTCGGAAACGATATAGAAGGCGCGAGGTCGCTGGACCGCCTGCTCGGCAGGCTATTCGACGAGAGGCAGATATTCCGCATAGACCATTACCTGGCCAAAGAATCCCTCCAGAACATCCTGGCCTTCCGCTTCGAGAACCCGATGTTCGAGCCGATGTGGCGCCGGGAGCATATCGACAAGGTCCATATAAAGCTCTTCGAGAAAGAAGCCCTGGACAGCCGCGGCGCCTTCTATGACAAGCTAGGGGCGATCAAGGACGTCGGCCAGAATCACATGCTGGCCATGCTGGCTCTCATCGCCATGAACGAGCCGCGCTCATTCTCGGCCGAAGACATAAGGCGCGAGCGCGCTAGAGTCTTAAATTCGATCAAGCGGGTGTCCGCCAGCCAGCTCAAGAAGACAGCCGCCAAGGGCCAATATAGGGGATTCACCGCCGAGCACGGCGTAGACCCGAGATCGTCTACAGAGACGTACTTCCGGCTGGCGGCCCAGCTTTCCGGCTCCCGATGGAGAGGCGTACCGTTCTTCCTGGAATCGGGGAAGGGCATGGCGGAATCGAAGACGGAGATAGACATATATTTCAAGGGCAAGAAGCCGAAGAAGGGATCGCAGACGCCGCCGGATCAGAACATCCTGACATTCCGGATCCAGCCGGACGAGTGCATAAAGATAAAATTCTTCGTCAAGCATCCGGGATACGGCTTCAAGGCCGAGCCGAAGACGCTCCGCTTCAAATATTCCGACACGCCATGGCAGGATGAGATACCGAACGATTATGAGCGGCTCATCAGGGACGCTTTCATAGGCGATCAGACGCTCTTCGCCTCGACGGATGAGATCATGGCCTCATGGAGGTTCATCACATCGGTGCTCGAGAATTGGGACAAGGTCCCGATGGCGCTCTACGAAAAGGGTGCGAGCGAGATCTGATCCCCGCTTGGAGCGGATCCCGGGTCGCGGGACAAAAAAGCGGCACGATATGCCGCCCGTAAGACTATGGCTGGTGCCCGCCACATTCGCAGGCGATCACATGCCTCCTGAGCTCGTCTCGTTCGAATGGCAAAGCTTCCTGCCATCTGTCGAGCAGATTCCATATGACGGACATCGGGCAGCACCTGATGCAGCTGTTCCTGCACCTGAACATGTCATCGTCTAGGTCAGGATATCCCATGCTGAGGAGCCCGCAGCGGATCTTGTCATATGTGCGGCGCCCTATGCTCGGCGGAGCGTATCTAAAGCCTCTGCGCGTGCCGCCATGGTGGAGCCAGTGCCAGTGATAGAGCCCTATGATCGTCCTGAGGCTTGGATCATCGGCCAAGAATCGCAGCGCCCTCCCGTCCAGACCTGGGATCTCGAACGTAGAAGAGGACGGGGTCGGTTTCCGTTTCATTCGCATTTCCCATTCGAAGGAACAGGCTTTTACGCTGAAATTAGCACATGATCGGGCCTGTGTCACATTTTTTAAAAAGCACCGCCATTCAACGGTGCCGCAGGACGATCTTCAGGACAGCCTTCTTATCCGTCCAGAATAAGCCACTTCGACCAAGATATGCTAAGCTGTCTCCCATGTCGCTATCAATAGGGATCGTCGGACTGCCTAATGTCGGCAAATCCACGCTATTCAACGCGCTCACGAAGAAGAGCGTGCCAGCCGAGAATTATCCGTTCTGCACGATCGATCCTTCGGTCGGTGTAGTAGCTGTGCCCGATGAAAGACTGCAAAAGCTCTCGGATTTTTCAGAGTCGGCGAAGACCATCCCCGCCGCCGTCGAATTCACTGACATCGCCGGCCTGGTCAAGGGCGCGTCAGAGGGCGAAGGCTTGGGAAACCAGTTCCTTTCTCATATCCGCGAAACCGATGCCATAGCCGAAGTGGTGCGCATCTTCGAAGACGATAATGTCATCCATGTGAGCAACCGCATCGACCCTCTTAAGGACATCGAAGTGATCAATCTAGAGCTGGTATTAGCGGACCTGCAGACCGCTTCCAAGCGGAAAGCCAACGTGAGCAAGGAAGCGCGCGCTGGCAAGAAGGACGCGCTCATCGAGAATGGCCTCTTGGACAAGCTCATACCGGCGCTCGAGGCAGGAAAGATGGCATCGACCGTCGCAGCCGACGAATTCGAGGCGCCTTTCTTGAAGCAACTCCATCTGATCACCTCTAAGCCGATACTCTATATCCTGAACAAGAAGGCGGGCGCCAAGAACTTGGACGAGCTAGGCGATGAGCGCTGGCAGAGATTGTCTGCTTTTCTGAAGGAAAGCGGATCGGGACATGTGATCGTCGACGCCGGCATCGAAAACGAGCTAAAGGATCTGGACGAGCTGGATAAGCGCGAGATGCGCGAAGGCCTCGGCTCGCACGATGACGGAGTGAACGAGCTCATCCGAAAAGGGTATGAGCTCCTCGGATTGATAACGTATTTCACGACCGGCCAGGATGAGACGCGCGCCTGGACTATCCAAAAAGGCTGGACTGCGCCGGAAGCAGGCACAGCCATCCACACGGATTTCAAGGACAAGTTCATTCGAGCCGAGGTGATCGAGTGGGACAAGCTGCTCGCTGCAGGCTCTTATGCCGCCGCGCGCGAGAATGGCCAGCTGCGCACGGAAGGGAAGGAGTATGTCGTCAAGGATGGGGATGTCATAGAGTTCAAGGTATAGGAAAAAAGAAAGAGGCCGGTGATTAGGAAAATTAATTCGTAATCAGCATCGGTCTCAAGTTATTCGCCACGACCTTAGTGGGTTCCGCGTACAATTTCTTGTATCCCAACAGAACGGCTATCGGATGCGAGCGATTTGGTTCAGATATGTTCCAAAATGTACCGGTTCTAAGCTTTCGAGTGCTCTACTCGCTATTCCAGTACATGTGTATGGTAGCACGTACTGACCTAATCTGTCAAGTCTAGGAAGATGGTGGTGTTATAGAGTTAAAGGTCTGACGCTTGACTTAGTGTCTATTTAGGCTTAAATTGAGTTCAGCGTGCCCGGTAGCTGCACAAATCGGGTAAACACCTAGCGTGCTGACGAGCACCTGATCTGTAGTAGGACGGGGTCGAAATCCGTTGCTAGGTTAGCTTTCTAACCCACCATCTCAACACGGAAAATCCATGCTGACGAGGTGGGTTTTCTGTTGGAAGAAGATGGTGGTCTCATAGAGTTCAAGGTTTAGGTTTGCTGGGGACTTATGGGCCCGTAGGCAGACATCCTCCCGCTATCTCTATGCAAAAACGTCGAAAATTTCGACGAATTTGCATAGGGCGAGGAAGGGAAAGAGTATGTCGTCTAGGATGGGGATATCAAAGAGTTTGAGGTCTGGGAATGAGAAAAGGCGCGCTAGTCGGGATTGAATGTCCGAATGCGCGCCTCGTTGCCAAAATCATCAGTGTACTTTTGAAACCTTCCGGACAGAGCAGCACAAGTACTGGATATCCAAACTTCAGGTGAACCTTATATTCTGGCCTCTTCCGTCGCATAGGTGCGACAGCTATCTTCTGGGTAATATAGTATCGGACAAACCAATGTTTGTCAATGGGTACGAAGATGGTGGTCTCATAACGTCTAAGACACAGGGAAAAGAAAACTGCCTGAAACGGATGTCCGGATCGGCAGTATTCACAGACATGTCTAGAATCAATCTGTGTCGTGAACCATCGAAGGTCCCAATTGTCCCCAAAGTACCATTCGGAACCGTGTCCTCAATTACTTGAGTATCATGCTAGGGGGACGGACTTCAACCGTCTGACCTAGTCCAGGTTTAGGTGTCGACATCTTACACTTCCTCATTACCAGGTCTGACCAATTGTTTACCGGAGTTGTTACTAAATGTCAAGTCGAGACAACGTGGCGCCATCGAGAGGTCGAGCACGATGCCGAATTAGGGACTCCGCAGGCAGACATCCTCCCGCTATCTCTATGCAAAAACGTCGAAAATCTCGACGAATTTGCATAGTGCGAGGAAAGGGATACCTGCCGGATAGCCTGAAATGGCCTGAAATGGCCTGAAATGGCCTGAAGTTGAGCCACATTAGGCTATCGCCGAAGTTGCAATAACGACCTATTCATGGTATAATGCTCCTGTCCACTTGAGAAGGTGGGCATTTTTGTTAGGATTCCACGCTAGGTCCAGTAACGGGTCCAGTAACGGTCCAGAAACGCAGGAGGCAATAATGAGGTTCTCTAGAATCAGCAGGCAAAGGTCGAGCCGGGTCTCATTCAGGTCCTGGCACGATCCACACACGAGCTATGGCCACGATGCCATGCCGATCAATCCTCCCAACGTGGTCGAGGATGCCGTCGGCAAAACGCTCGCTTATCTGATCGCCCACATTTGGTGGGCCGCAGTGATCGTCACGATCCTCGGCATAGCCTTCTTCTTGAGGAAGCGCTAGCCGCGGAACCCAACACGGGCTGTTCGAAAGGGCAGCCTGTTTTTCATATCTATCTTATCGTCATCCCGCTCGCTATTTCATAGCCATCTTATCGCCCGTTCCTGACAGATTTTGAATCTTCGCCGAGTTTGAGCTATGATTTCCCGATATGAGCAAGCCGTCAAAGAAGGCGTCTGAGATAGCGCCGTACGACCCCGCCAAGATCGAGAAGAAATGGCAAAAGAAGTGGGCCGCGCAGAAGCTCTACCGCTCGGCCGAAGATCCCAAAAAACCGAAATCATACATCCTCGACATGTTCCCGTATCCCTCCGGCGAGGGCCTTCATGTCGGTCATCCAAAAGGCTACATCGCCACTGACGTCGTCTCGCGCATGAAGCGCATGCAGGGCCACAGCGTCCTTCACCCCATGGGATTCGATGCTTTCGGCCTGCCGGCCGAGAATTACGCCATAAAGACCAAGACCAACCCCGCCGATTCCGTCGCCAGGAACGTAAAAAGATACAAGGAGCAGCTCGAGCTCCTCGGCTTCGACTACGATTGGTCGCGCGAGGTCAATACGACCGATCCCAACTACTACAAATGGACGCAGTGGATATTCCTGCAGATGTACGACAGAGGCCTGGCCTATGAGTCATACGAGCCAGTGAATTGGTGCCCGAAAGACAAAACCGTTCTCGCCAATGAAGACGTCGAGGATGGCCGATGCGAACGCTGCGGCACGCCTGTCGAGAAGAAGCGCCTGCGCCAGTGGGTCTTGAAGATCACGGATTATGCAGACAGGCTCTTGAAAGATCTCGACGCGATCGATACCGACAACATCCCTCACATCATAGACAAAGCCTGGCCTCCGCGCGCCGGCAAGAAGCGCGTAGAGCGCAGGACCATCCATGCTATCGTGCGCGATCCGAAGACCGAGAAGTACCTGGGCCTCAAATGGAAGAAGTTCCCGTGGACGACATTCGTGATCGGCGGCGTGGGCCCCGGTGAAGACATAGTCGAGGCGGCGCGGCGCGAAGTCGAAGAAGAAACGGGGTATCACGATCTGGGATTCGTGCGCGTACTAGGCGGCCCGGTCAAGGCGGAATACTTCGCGGCGCATAAGGACCAGAACCGCGTCGCTATCACGTCGGCTGTATTGTTCGAGCTCAACTCGGATTCGCAAAAAGAGCTGGTGAGAGAATCGCACGAGGATTTCGACGCGACTTGGTTGGATATAGGCGATATCAAGCCGTGCGCTGAGCTGCCCGTTTGGAAAGCCCGACTCGGCGTGGATGTCGAATACGACCGGAACACGGGCGTGCCGTGCTTCATAGATGCCACGAAGCAATCGTATTTCAAAGAAGGCGTGCCTGTCGTCGAGCGAAAGGCTATCGCCGCCATCGTCAAGCATTGGAAAGAAGACAAATATATCGGCCTCAAATGGAAGAAGGTCGATTGGCAGACTCTGATAACCGGTGGCGCGGAAGGCGATCAGACTCAGGAGGAAGGCGCGATACAGGAGATCATCGAAGAGACCGGCTATCTGCATCCGAAGCTCAAGCGGCATCTCGGCAAAGTCGAATCGAAATTCTTCCACAACCCGAAGAACGTCAATCGATATGCGAAATTCGATGTCATGTGCTTCGAATTGAGAGACGGCGAGCGCAGAGAGCTCACGCCAGAGGAGCAAGCCAATCATGATGTTGTCTGGCTATCAAAGGAAGAGATGGAGGATTTCCTTTCGCCAGCCGCGCATATCTACATGTGGCAGACTCTATTTCTGGGCAAGCCGAGCTGGTTCCAAGACAAGGCGAGGCCTCTGTTGGACTGGCCGGAATCGATCAAAGAGGCGCAGAGGAACTGGATAGGCCGGAGCGAAGGAGCGGAGATCGATTTTCGGCTGACGATGACCAAGAATAAGACGCGGTTCGTCATCATCCACGGGTACGGCGGGAGCGCCGGCAAGAATTTCATTCCTTGGCTCAAGGCTGAGCTAGAGAAGCGCGGCCACGACGTCGAGACTCCTGAATTGCCGAACACAAAGCACCCGATCGAGTCAGAACAGGTCGATCATGTGCTGAAGAATTGCAGGCTCGACGAGAATACGGTCGTGATAGGCCACAGCCTAGGCGCAGTAGTCGCCATGAAAGCGCTCATGAAGCTCAAAAAGCCGATCTCAGGATTGGTGCTGGTCGCTGCCGCCATGGATCCGAAGCATGGTAAGAAGCACCGCGAATATTGGGAGCATTTCGATTTCAAATTCGAATATGACCTGATCAGAAAGCTGACAGGCGGCAAGATCGCCATCCTTTCTGATTCGAAGGAGCCGCAGAGGCGGCCTTATCTGAAGGCGCTTTCGGATTCGCTAGAGGCCAGGCTGGTGGAGACCACCGGCGTCGAGGAGCATTTCTGCGCCGATCAAGAGCCTGAAGTGCTCAAAGCCGTCACGCCTTCGGTGACTGTCTTCACCACGCGCCCTGACACTCTCTTCGGCGTGACTTATCTGGTATTGGCGCCCGAGCATCCGTGGATCGAGGTCATGAAGCCGTTCATAGAGAATAAAGCCGAGGTCGACGCCTACATCGGCAATGCCGCACGCGAATCAGAGATCGAAAGGACTTCTGCCGAAAAAGAGAAGACTGGCGTCGAGCTCAAAGGCATCAAGGCCGTCAATCCGGCGAACAATGAGGAGGTGCCTGTCTGGATCGCTGATTACGTCTTGCCAGATTATGGCACAGGGGCCGTCATGGCCGTGCCGGCGCACGATGAGCGCGACTACGCGTTCGCGAAGAAATTCGGGCTGCCGGTAAAAGAAACCGTTGTGCCATTGATAACTAGAACTGGCGACGTCGATGCCTGGCGGCCTGACGAACCTGAAGTCAAGAGACCGGTGGTTGCATGCATCGTTAAGCACTGGTCAGAAGACAAATATCTGTTTCTGAGGAAAAAAATTGCAGATAAAGCGACGGTGGCAATTGCTGGAGGCATCGATGGCGAAGACATAGTCAAGGCAGGCCTAAGAGAGATACGAGAAGAGTCTGGATATCTTAACGCTAAATATGTACGATCATTGGGATCACCTGTTTATTACAGATTCTATTCATTATCCGGCAAACAAAATCGCATCTCTGATCTCACTCCTTTATATTTTGAGCTGGAAAACGGCGAAAAGGAAGAGGTCTCCGAAGATGAAAAGAAGCAGCATGATGCCGTTTGGCTTTCAAAGCCTGAGATCGAGGCAGAATATCTCAAAGGACGTGCATTCAATCTGATATTCTGGAAGCGTATGGAAGGAGTTTATGAACCTTTCGTTGGAAATGGGATCATGATCGATTCCGGAATGTTCACTGGCCGTGAGTCTGCTTCGATCATGAAGGAGATCACCGCTTTCGCCGGCGGACGATGGGTGACGAAGTACAAGCTTCGCGATTGGGTGTTTTCTAGGCAGAGATATTGGGGCGAGCCGATACCGGTCATACATTGCGACAAATGTGGCGTCGTGCCTGTTCCAGAGAAGGATCTGCCGGTCAAGCTGCCGCGCGTCAAGTCATACGAACCGACTGGAACTGGAGAGTCGCCTTTAGCGGCGATCGGCAAATGGGTGAACGTGAAGTGC
>JAGWWT010000071.1 GCA_018970245.1 Patescibacteria group bacterium | reverse complement strand
GAAGTATATTTCAGAAGCAGATTTCCAAAAGTGCGTAAGCCTGGCTTCAGAGACATCAAAGATATTGTCAGGATTCATCAGATCGCTCTGACACATGCCTTTGATCCGCGGCCTCTCGTTACGGGCTTTTGACATTACGGACTTTAAGGACTTTAAGGACTTTATGGACTTTACAGACTTTCGACTTCATCGACTTTATGACTAAACTCAATCCATTCTACATAACGACGACCCTTCCGTATGTGAATGCGGAGCCGCACATCGGCTTCGCCATGGAGCTCATCCGCGCCGATATCGTCGCGCGCTACAAAAAGAGCCAGGGCCATGAAGTATTCTTCAATACCGGCACCGACGAGCATGGCACGAAGATCCACCAGAAGGCTCAGCAATCGCACATGGAGACTCAAGCCTATGTCGATCAGGCCAGCGCCAGGTTCAAGGAGCTCATCCCGGCTCTCGGCATCATGCCTGAGATCAATTTCGTGCGCACCACGGACGCCCACCACATAAAGGCTGCCCAGGAATTCTGGAAGATCGCCGACAAGAACGGCCTCATATACAAGAAGAATTACAAGATCAAGTATTGCGTCGGATGCGAGCTGGAGAAGACGGAATCAGAGCTGGTCGACGGCAAGTGCCCGCTCCATCCTCTTCAGGAGATCCAGATCATCGAGGAAGAGAACTATTTCTTCAGGTTCAGCCTGTACCAGAAGCCGCTCATGGACCTATATGAGAAGTGGCCGGGATTCGTCGTGCCGAAGTCGCGCCTGAATGAGATCCAGGCCTTCGTCGAGCGCGGCCTCGAGGATTTCAGCATCTCGCGCTTGGCTTCCAAGATGCCGTGGGGGATACCGGTGCCTAACGATCCCACGCAGGTCATGTACGTCTGGTTCGACGCTCTCGTCAACTATATCTCCGCGATCGGATGGCCGGATGACGAGATAGGCGGCACGAAGGCGGCCGGCGCGTTCAAGAAATGGTGGACGGAGAGCGGAGGCGTCGTCCAGTACTGCGGCAAGGACAATCTCCGCCAGCAGGCGGCGATGTGGCAAGCTATGCTCATGGCCGTGAAGCTGCCGCCTTCGAAGCAGATCGTCATAGACGGATTCGTGACCGGCGACGGCGGCGTCAAGATGTCCAAGTCGCTAGGCAATACGGTCGATCCGTTCGAGATTGTGAAGGGATATGGCACAGACGCTTTGCGCTATTATGTCGCTCGCGAGCTGCATCCGTTCGAAGACAGCCCATTCACGATCGAGAGGTTCAAGGAGGCGTACAATGCGCACCTCGCGAACGGGCTCGGCAATCTGACGAGCAGGATCTTGAAGATGGCCACGGCCAATGAGATAAAGTTCGATGAGGCGCATGCCAAGGCCTTAGCTGCGTCTGACGAAATCGTAGAGATCCGTAGGAGATACGTAGAAGGCTTGGAGCGATTCGATATACAATCAGCCAGCAATGCCATATGGGACCTCATAACGGCCACTGACAAGATCGTCCAGGAGCGCGAGCCTTTCAAGAAGATAAAGACCGACAAGGCTGCAGCCACCGAAGATATAAAGGAGCTTTTGGCGCGATTGCAGGCTATCGGCGGCATGCTCGCGCCCATCCTGCCAGAGACCGGCGCGAAGATCGTCGACCTTGTAGAGAAGAATCAGATGCCCGAGTCGCCCCTATTCATGCGCAAATAAAAACTGCCCGAAGGCAGTAACGGAAAGAGATTCACATTCTCGGAAGCGCTGATATTATGGAAGTCTCAACATCGAACTTACTGCCGATGAAAGGGATCCATATGAAAGGCCATAATCGGATGTGCTTGTGAGCCGTCGGGCAGATCGCGTAGAGTTCTGAGAAATCATCGATCACTCTAGCCAGAAGCTTCGCATTCCCGCTCGGCGTCCTTGGGGGAAAGAGATAATAGAAGCCGTACCTCATCTCGATGCATCGGATCGACGTACGAGCCAATCTCAAACGGGTTTTTCGTTTCATTCTGGAAATAGGTTACAATCTGATTCAAGACAATGTCAATTGATCTCAAATACATCGACATCCACGGTCATGTGAACTTCGCGGCATACGATGCCGACAGGGAAGAGGTCATAAAGCGGGCACAAGAAGCTGGCGTGGCGATGATCACTGTCGGCACCCAGCTGGACACCTCCAGAGCGGCTCTGGAATTGGCGCGCACGCATGAAGGGATGTATGCCGCCGTCGGTCTCCACCCGATACACACAGGCAAGTCGCACCACGATGTCCAGGAATTGGGAGAAGGGGGTAAAGAGTTCACATCGAGGGGAGAGGCCGCAGATCTCGATGCCTACAAGCCGCT
>JAGWWT010000070.1 GCA_018970245.1 Patescibacteria group bacterium | reverse complement strand
ATGAATATGATGACTGTCATCAGCTAGGCATCAGCTAAGGATCTCCTTCTCTTTCTTGGCGAAAGCCTCTTCGAGCTTCTTGTTCGCGTCGTCGACCAGCTTTTGCGCGTCATTCTTGAGCCTGAAGATATCATCTTTGCCGTATCCGCCGGACTTCTCTTTCGCCTGGAGGTCTTTTATGACGTTGTCGCGGTGGCCGCGGAGCTGCTTCTTGGCTTCTTCCAGCTTTTCTTTGGTGGACTTGGCGATATCCTTGCGGCGGTCGGCGGTGAGCTCCGGGAACATCACGCGGAGGCCCTGGTCGTCAGTCACTACCGAAACGCCTAGATTGGCCACCGTGATAGCCTTCTCTATGTCCTTGACTTGGGATTTGTCCCAAGGCGCCACGCGGAGAGTCCTAGCGCCTTCGATCGTCACGGCTGCGAGCTCCTTGAGGCCCATAGGAGCGCCGTAGACCTCGACTCGTACGCCGTCCAAAACGGCAGGAGAAGCCTGGCCAGTGCGTATCTGCTGGAACTCGCGCTTCAGCCAATCTTCGACGCCAGCGATCTGCTTCTTAAAAGGGTTGAAATCGTAAGCCATGATCTGACTATTATAGCATCGATCAGACGTTCAGCGCTACAAATTCGAGCAGCATCTTGAGCGATGGCGCGCGGTCATTCATGTATCTCCGCGCCGTTTCGACCGCCTCTAAAGACCGCCTCCCATCCTTCGCTCCTTGCGACTCATATATAGCCTGTTCGATGCCGTCCAAAAGATCGATAGCATCCTTACGCGTTTTCCTTTCCTTGGAGATCCCGTCGAGAAGGTCTTTTACGATCTCCAGCCTCTTCGGCGGCGGAGCTTTTAGGAACGACTCGGCTTCTGACAGATCGGATCGGGCTCTACCCCGATCTTCGCCGATAATGGACAGGCGCGATCTGACCGTGGGCAGGAGCAAGTGCGCTGAAGGCAATATCAAAAAGAAATGCGCATATGAAGGAGGCTCTTCTAAGAGCTTGAGCAGAGCGTTCTGCGCCTCTACAGTCATGCCGTCCATGCGCAGGATGAAGATCTTCTTGCCATCCTTCTCGATCGGCCGGCTAGCCGCGGCCGCTTTCAATTCGCGGGCATCATCTATAGTCAGGATCTCATATGTCCTTTCGATGAGATCAGGATTGCCTGCCTTTGGGATCTTTGAGGTCTCCTTGTGATCCGAGAGGATCTTGTCGCGGCTGATCTCGCCGATATATAGGTAGGCATGATGCATGGTCCAATTGTAGCCGGCGCACAGCGGATGTGCCACTGCGAGCCAAGCGCTATCTCTTAGAAACGATGGCCTTCTTGTATACGTCCAGATGTTCGAGCGCGACGCCAGTGCCTTTTACGACACAGAGGAGAGGCTCTTCGGCGAGCTGGGCCTTGACGCCAGTGCGGCGGAAGACGAGCTCTGGCAGGTTGCGCAGCAATGAAGAGCCTCCGGTCATAGTTATGCCTTGATCGATGATGTCGGCGGCGAGCTCGGGAGGCGTCTCCTGAAGGACGTCGCGGATGGCGCGGATCATGTCGCGGAGCGGCGCAGCGATGGCTTTGACTATCTCGTTCGTCTTGATCTCGACGGAACGGGGCAACCCGGAGATGTAGTCCCGTCCCTTCACGATCATGCCGAGCTCTTGGTCGAGAGGCACAGCCGATCCTATCTGGATCTTTATGATCTCGGACATATGGTCTCCTATCGCGAGATTGAACGCGTGCTTTATGTAGTCGGCGATCGCGGCGTCGATCTTGTTGCCCGCGGCTTTGACCGACGTCGAGGCGACGATGCCGCCTAGGGAGATGACGGCCACGTCGGTCGTGCCTCCGCCGATGTCGACGACCATGTGGCCTTTCGCTTCATGGATGGGGATGCCTGCGCCGATGGCGGCTAGCACCGGCTCTTTGACCACGAATGCATTCTTGGCGCCAGCACGGATGGCCGCCTCTATCACGGCGCGCCTCTCTGTCGACGTTATGGCCGCCGGGACGGAAACCATCACTTCGGGCTTGAAGACGTTCCACCGGCCGAGCGCCTTGTCGATGAAGTATCGGAGCATGGCTTCTGTCACGCGGTAGTCGGCTATGACCCCGTCCCTCATCGGGCGGTACGCCACGATCGAGTCAGGTGTGCGGCCGACCATCTCCTTGGCGTCATTGCCGACAGAAAGGACCTTCTTGTCGACTTCAGAGACAGCCACGACAGAGGGCTCGTTTATGACGATGCCCTTTCCAGGAAGGAACACCAGCGTGTTGGCCGTGCCCAAATCTATGCCGAGCCTGGGCGAAAAGATGCTCATAACGGCCAATATATCACAACTCCTTCAATTGTTAACACGCTCGATCTTGGCGCCGAGGGCGGAGAGCTTGGCTTCTATGGATTCGTACCCGCGATCGATCAGATGGATGTTA
>JAGWWT010000069.1 GCA_018970245.1 Patescibacteria group bacterium | reverse complement strand
AAAAGGCTCCGATTTCAGTATGATTAGTGACAAGGATGTGCGAAACACGGTCTGGCTCATGAACCATACCAGGCGCAAATGCCTTAACTGGCGCACTCCGTGCGAGGTGTTCGGAAGGTGTTGCACTTCAAACTAGAATTCAAGTCTGGTTCTTGACAAAGCCAGATATATGATTTAATCTCTCTAAAAGAGTTTCGCCGAAGAACATTGATTATGAGATTACGTCGAGCAATATTAATGGCCTGGTCAATGGCTGCGTGCGGCGCGTTATTTATCGCCGGCAAACTGCTGGCAAATCATTTAACCCGCCAAAATAGCATGCAGTTTGCGCCGGTGGAAAGCGACGAAGTCGAAACGCCCGGCCTGAGACCGGCGCTTCGCGCCACCCTGATAGATTGGCGTCGCGCGGTGCGGACCCCGGCGGGGCTGGCCCTGGTAGCCGCCGCCACGGCCAACGGGCATTTCGTCATCGGCACTGTTCAGACCAACGGTTATTGGATAGCCGTTGCGGCAAGGCCGTGCGAATATCCGGACTGCGTCAGCCTGGTGGCCTATGCAAACACCAATCTGGAAGCTCTGGCGCGCGGATTCCCTTCGAGCCTGGGCGCCGACGGCGTGAACGTCAAGATCCGCTGAGCCATACGCATAGTTTCTGATCGCCGCCGCGCATTCCGCGCGGCATTTTTTTTGATTCGGCAGGCGCTTCGCGGCCATTTTCACGTTCAAGCCGGACGGCTTGGAAAACGCGGGATAGAGTTTGCCAAAGACCCGCGAAATTTCCATTGGTGGACCTACCGGGAGTCGAACCCGGGCTTCGGCAATGCGAATGCCGCGTCGTACCACTAGACTATAGGCCCGTTCGCCGTTCGGGCTGACGGCGGCTCTCAAGTCGGGGCGCCGAGAATCGAACTCGGACCTCACGCACCCGAAGCGTGTATACTACCACTATACTACGCCCCGATTACGATCGTTTCGATCGTGTGGACCATACCGGACTCGAACCGGTCACCTCACCCATGCCATGGGTGCGCTCTACCAGATGAGCTAATGGCCCGCACATCACCGGGGCATTCTAGCACGATTTGAGAAAACTTCAAAAATGGCGTAGACTGGCACGGCGTCCGGGCTGTAGTATAGTGGCAGTATACATCCATGGGGTGGATGCGGTCCGGGTTCGATTCCCGGCAGCCCGACCAGGAATGAAAAGCACCCTTAGCTCAGTTGGCTAGAGCGCGCCCTTCACACGGGCGAGGCCAGAGGTTCGAGCCCTCTAGGGTGCACATGAATTGCTGAAAATCCCGCAAGAATGGTTGCGCTTTCGCTCCGCTCAATGCTCGGTGTCGGGCGGACGGTGGCTGGGTCATCTTGTCACCTACTAGGTGTGCACAATGAATTAAATGTTTGATGAAAGAGCTGAACTCTATGAGCACATGTCCGCAGAAACAACTCGTATAGAGTATATGTAGATGCACCCATAGTTACCTTATATGTACCAGGCATATTTAGTCGTTGTTTTGTGAGTCTATTAAGGACCCAAGGTGCTAGTTACAGAATCGCCCGTAACTGTAATCACATTACCCACTGCTGTACCTGAAACATTTACATCCTGACCAGATGAATCAATTATCCTTATTTTTGAGACTGAAGCCGATACTGATTCAGAAGAGTTCACATCTTTCAATCCTGATACATCAACTTTAACGATAAAAATATTGTACGGCCCAGAAGGTGTGCCTAGCGATGGGATACTCTGAATATTCGTGAATGTAGCCACACCATTTGATACGACTGCTCTGGCTATCGGGTTACTACCGCCACTGTATAAACTTGCGGTAATAATGTTGCCTTGCCCAGAGCTGGCTATGTTGACGCTGACAAAATCTAGCGACTGATTATTTGTATATGCTGATATATCGAACGCTAATATTGGCAATCCAAGATACTGCCCATATGTTGCTGTTACGGTATTTGCTTTTGGATTATAGGAATCTAGCGAAATCATTGCATTAGAAGGTTTCGTAATAGATGCTATAGGAGTTTGCGATTGAGATTGTGTGTTGCGTGCAGCTATAAGGTTCGACTGACAAATAGCAAGATTATCTTGGAGCGAAGATAACTGATTTTCTACCGAAGCTAGTTGAGATTTCAATGATGTATCTTGAGTAGTAAGCACATCTATTTTTGATTGCAATTTCGATGAAATGTCTTGAGTTGGGACTGAAACAGGACCAGGAACAATTTTTGTATCAATGACGGGTGTAGTTTCATTAACCGTCGTGCTCGCTAGCGGCTTAGAAATAGGCTGTACTTCCCCCTTTTCTTCAGACACTAATCTTGCATTGAGAATTGTACGCCGCGGCGGTTTTTAGAGCAAACTGAACCGGTGCCATATCGAGTGAAGAATGAATCCTTGTGTTGTTGTAGATCCAGATCGAGCGGTAA
>JAGWWT010000007.1 GCA_018970245.1 Patescibacteria group bacterium | reverse complement strand
ATGCAAGCAAGGATTGAGGGATACCAGCTTGCGATAAACAACCTGTTTGCGATGGGGACGCATCAGGAACCCGTTCAACCGCTGGAAGCGACATTTGAGCAACCGGAGGAGGAAATCGCGTGAACAGCGCAGAAAAAGCCGTCATTCTCAAGTTTGCGTCAGGAGATGCATCCCTTAGATCTAAAGCGATTTCAATCCACCGCGCCATGCCCAGACCTTGGGCTTCGTGATTTCTACAGAAAGGAACTGCTGAAAGTTCCACGTGGCACAATTGACTTGTAATCTTAACAAAATTAACCTAAACCAAATCTTATGAATCGATCAAAGTGGGAACAGCGAAGGTCTTTTCTTAAATCGATTGTCGCCAGCGTTGTTGGCGTGTGCTTTCCATTTCGGAAGGGATTGGCGAATCAAGAATGCGGGGAGGACACCGTTTTGACCTTATTTTCACCAACCAGGGTAAGGCTGTCTTCAGCTGACCCAAAAGATCCACCGCAGAATCCACGGGCTGCGAAATATTGGTACAACACGACCAGTGGGAGCGTGTTTGGATTTGAGGAAAATGCATGGCGTCCCCTTACAAAACGCAAAGGCAAAGAAGTTGTCATCGCGTCAAGCCAACCAATCGGGCACATGCTTCCTGACCAGCCGGACGGCACTCTAACCGCTGAGCGGTGGTCGCAATCGTTGCCTGCGCTGGATGAATCCATGTTTAATGTGAAATGCGAATCCTGCCGCCGCCCGATAGACTTACGGACTCCAAAACTTCGATCAAGCATCGAACAGCTTCCAAGCGGAGCAATGTGGGAACACATCCACCACGTTTGGGACAACATACCAATAGAGGTAAACGGCAACATTCAATACTACCGGCTTTGTGAAACCTGCCTTAAAAACGCAACCCTAACCTACGACGTTTAAATAACTTATGCTTCGAAAACACGCTTCTCTAATCCTTCTCGCCCCAGGTAACGAAGGCGCTTCCGGTGGAGGTGGCGCTGCCGTTGCCGATCCAATGCTGGAGTCCGATCCTTCCGCTATATCAAGCTGGATGAAGGACTTGCCTTCTCTCGACCAACCCAATACCGGAATAGCCACAAAAAAGGAACCCGATGGCGCGACTAATCAGAATAATGGAGGAACTGAGGGCGCTGGAGTGTCTGCCAATGCTGCCGCAGCCCCTAAACCCGGTGTCGGAACTGCCGATGCCAATGGAGCCGCAAAGAATGCCGATGCTGGCAACAAGGCTCCGGATGCTGGTAGCAGCAATGCCAAGTCCGATGATGCTAAGGCGAAGGAAGCGGCTTTGGCTGCTGCGGAGAAGGAAAAACAGGACAAAGCTGCTGCCGAAAAGGCGCCAGAAGAGAAGTGGCCCAGGTCGTCGTCAGACTGGGAAAAATACAAGCGCGTTCACGCGGAGAAAGAGGGGAAGCTCCAAAAGGAGATCGATACCCGCCAGGAAAAGATCGTCACCCTTGAGGCGCAAATCGCTGATTTCCAGAAGAAAACGGCCGATTCAAGTCAGGTTGCCCCGGAAGTGCAGGCAAAGATCGATGCGCTGACGAAGGACAATGAGGAGATGTCCCGGCGCCTTCAGGTCGTCGATGTGACTCAGCATCCGAAGTTCCAGGCTTACTTCTCCAGCAAGATTACCGCTCAGAAAACGCTCGCAAAGGCCATTCTCGGGGATGAGAAAACAGCCGCGTTCGAAGAGATTATCTCCCTGCCGGATGGGAAGTACAAATCCGAAAAGCTTGAGGAATTCGTTACCGATCTTCCAGCATTGCAGCAGGTTAGGATAGGTTCTGTGTTAAACAACCTGGAATCCATCGAAGCGGAGCGCAAAGAGGAGATAGAGAAAGCCGGAAAACACAAGGAAACGCTCACAGCCCAGCAAAAAGCGAGCAAGGAAGCTACCAGCAAGGCCCGGGATGCCGCGATAACGGACTACGTGAAGACCATCCAAAGGGACGGAAAGGACGGGAATCCGGCGTACCAACCCCGTAAAGATGACGAAAACTGGAACACCGCCGTAAACGAGCGCATTGCCACCGCCAGGAAGATTTTGACCGGGGACGGCCTCAAGCCTCAAGACCTCATCAAAGCCGCGTTTGACGCAGCCTCATTGCCAGCAACGCTTGAAGCCTACAAGCAGGACATAACGGAGAAGAACGGACAGATTTCGAAGCTCAACGAGGAGTTAAAGGGGCTGAAGGAGCAGGTTTCGAAGCTAACGGCCGCACAACCAGGACTCGAAGCCAGCAACGGAGGCGGAACTTCTGGGAACGGATCCGCACAGCCGGGAGCGACGAACAGGCTTCAAGCTGGGGCTACCACGCCGGATCAGGCGATGGAGTCGTGGACAAAGGGTTTGTGGAGCAGCGGAAACGAGTAAACTTTTTAGTGTTGACATCCATTTAGGGTAGGTTTATACCCACTTCAAGATTCGGTGATCGAATCCCGCAAGAGGTCAGGGGACCGAATGCGGAAGTAGATCAGCGTGTTTGTAGCCGTTGGAAGGTTGAAAGGCCGGGCGTGGCTATCGCCCAACCGAAGCGGTTCCACAAAACGCTAGTGCCTTTGACAGGGCGCAAGCCGTAATTCCGCCATTCAAGGCGGGAGTTTTCCCCAAAACAGTAGCGGTATGCTCGTGTGCCCGTGTGGGCATCGGCTAATCCGTAACACTTTGAAACAATTTTATGGCTTGCACAAATCCGTTTGATGTTCTTCGCGCAAAGACGGAAGATCTTGGCCCGCACTTGCTTGTGCGGGCCAGTTGGAAAGACCCTTGGTTGAACCTCGTGCCTCGCGCCGACTACCCTCAAGGCGCTGGTTACGTTCGTTCCTCATTCACAGTCGGCCGGTCCGAACCCGCTACCGATGAAGAGACCTGGGCGGCAATCGCGGCGATCGACGCCAACACTAACCCGCAGGGGGCCTGTAACATCACGTACAACCAAACGTACGTGGGTCTCAAGGAAGACCAATACAAACCCGAAAACTTCGGCCTTATGGGGCCTTTGGTCTGTCAAGACGATTTGGTCATGTACTGGAATTCAAAGGAATTCTGGGAAAAGTATTTCCAGGCCTTGGAGAAGCGCAATCGCAAGTCGGTCATTAACCGGCTTGGCAACATCTATCGGCAATACGTCCCGAAGGCTTCGGCGAACGCGAACTTCGCGTTTATCAACGGTGATTACGCCACGCAACCAGCTCCTGCGACCGTAAACGTCACCGGCCTCCAGGGTGGCAACATCCCGACTTCTGAGCTTACTCAGGAAATGCTCGATTCGACGTCGATTGAGCTTTCCGAGGAAGGCGCGGACGAGCCGAACAGCAATGGGTGGATTACGCAGGGCGCCGATGGCCCGATCTTCCCGCTGTACATCGGCCAGCAAATGAGTCATCGCTTACTGCTTAACAACAGCGAGTTGCGTTCCGACTTCAACAATTCGTTCCAGGGATGGGGCGATGCGAATCCGGTGATTAAACGCCTGGGGGCTTCGCGCATCATCAAGAACTTCCGGCACGTCATTAACCGATTCCCGGCTCGCTGGACTACGCAGCAGGTCGATACGACCGGCGCACAGGGTCAGGGCATCGGCTACGTGTACGGCGCTGACGACGGCGTTTTGAAGCGAGTGCCGACGTGGCAGATGTCTACGTCCAGCACGTACGCCACCAAGGGGCAGGTTGCCATCGTCAACCCGTCCTGGCGCAATCCGTCGCTGGCGGTGTACGAATCCTGCGAAGTGCTCAATCCTTGGGTGATGACTGAGGAAGTCCTCATGCCGATGAACTCGGCGCCGGGGATGAAGCTCAAGGCCCAAAACTACTTCGGGGAATGGGTTTTTGTGACGGGCAATGACGCCCTGCTCGGCATTTCAAGCTGCGCTGGCATCCAGGATCCGTTGCACAAGCAGGGGCGGCACTTCGCCGAGTACCGGCACGCTCTGAAGCCGCAATTCCCGCTGTTCGGCCGGATGCTGCTCTTCAAACGCTGTGCGAATGCGTTCGATACCGTAACTTGTTCCTGATCGGATGAGGTGAGTGGTTAGTTGTTGTTGCGGGTGGTCGGTCTGGTAAACCGGCCACCCTTTTACAGACCAGTCAAAATTATGCAAGAGAGCACTAAAACCTCACGCGTCGAATTCACGCCGCCATCCGACTTCAAACCTCCTGAGAATTCGTCCCCGGACAAGGATTGGGACATGGTTTGCAGTTTCCGCACCAAACCCGACGGAAAAGTTTGCATGACGAAGCTTGGCGATACGGACATGCCCGGGTACGGATCCAAAGAGGGCAAGGACCGCGACGAAGAGAAAGAACACACTGAAAAACCGGACTACGGCGAACTCTCCAGCGGCATCATGGGCGGCATGGCCGAAGGGGGAATGCAGAGTCCACAATACTAAACGATTATGGCACGAGTTAGACACGTTCAGCGGCACTACCGGACGCAGTTCCGAAGGCTCGCCTTTGGAGAGGCGTTCTGGTTCTCCACCAACCTCGCGACGGCGCCAAGCATCAAGCTAAACCGAACGCAGTACATCAATGGGTGGAACGCTTCGCCTGATGGCTCTGCGGCTGTTTCGACAGCTTCGGATACGAGCGTTGCCGTGGTTCGAGTCCCAGGCAACTTCCTGGGGCAGAATCGCACCCTGAGTTAATCCATGCCGACCGAGATCTGGTCAGGTGGGAAGCAGGAGTTTTTTGGTAGCGGCACGGTCGGGAAGACCTCTGATACCAAAAGAATCCTTTTGGTTAAGCGGCTTCGGGCGCTCATCGCATCGAAAGGTGCGGTGAGTGCCGATCGCTACGGTAAAATTGGCGACACGAAGCGCGTCCTAAAACTGAAAATCGACGCCGTTTTGGACGGCATTTGAAAGGGTAAAATAAGTGCCCACGGAATTTTATGGTAGCGGGACCGTTCCGAAAACGTCAGACACGAAGCGGATCTTGATGGTCAAGGAGCTTCAGGCGACCAACGCTGGCGGAGGCGGTGGCGGTGGAGGCGGCATCCCCATTGGAAACCCTGGAAGCTTTAAGGCAGGCGTCACCAATCTTGGAAGCGGCGTTTCTGCCGGGACTGTTACGGGCCTCGCATTACCGGGGACCCCGGCATCATTCCTCTTGACCGTGAAGCAGCCTTCCAACGGCCTTGTCCTTGTCGCCAGCACGGTATCAGGCACAGAAACCTCAGACGGATTCAGCTATTCCCTTAACGGCCAAACGGACAGTGCGAGCTACAAGCTTGCGTGGACTGCGGCCTTTTAACCGATGAAAAAACTAGTTCTTGGCGCGTCGCTTGCCGCGATTGCGTTCCTATTCATTGCTGCCGGATTCCCAAGGTTCCCGATCTTTGACGGGGTGCTTCAGACCGATTTGGATGCGAACCAGAAGAGCATCACAAACGCACTTAACTTTGTTGGCGCACCGTGGGGAGACGGATCTCACCTATCGAATGTGACGGCAACGGCTTCAGGCGCGGCTGGAGGGGTATTGAGCGGGACGTACCCCAATCCTGGGTTTGGCACCTTCTCTTCCGCCACTCTGGCTACGGCGCTTACGGACGAAAACGGAGGTGGACCAGCCTTGTTTTCAACCGGGGACGGGGGAGGGCTGACTAAGCTAAACCTCGCCAGCATCACGAACGAACCAGCCAATACGCTTGTCGGAAATCCAACCGGAGCATCTGCGGCCGCACAAGCTTTTGGATGGGACGCGACATTGAGCATCGTTGGTGGTAAGTTGTCTGTTGTTGGCGGAGGCGGAGGAGGAGGCGTAACAAACAACCAAGTGCTACCCAGCAGTGCAATTGTTACCAACGCATCGAGCGGCATCGTTCTGTTGCCGACCGGAACGAACTTGATGGTTGAGTTCTTCTACACGAACTCCTCCGGGGCTTACCTCACGAACTTTATCACCGTCGGTGGGGCGGCTTCGACGAACGGATTCAATGTCCAGAACGCACTCAACCAGATTGTTTTGCAGTCCACAACCAATGGCCAGTTTTACGCTGGCACAAATCAGCAATTGTTCCTCGACACGTCGGGCAATCTCACTTTGAAAGGGGCTTTGACCGCAACAGGTGCTCTGTTGTCCGGACTGACAGCAACCTCGATAATCGGCACGGACGGAAGTAAAAACCTAAAGTCCGTGTTGCTAAGCGGGCTCACCTACGATGGAACAACGCTCACTTCGACTGCTGGTGGGTCCGGGACTGGTATTCAAACCAATAATGGCACCGGAACTAACAACCTGCTCACAGGGCCGCTTCTGACGAACGCTCTTACGGCCGGAGCATTTACTCGCGCCATGCCCAACCTGAATGGGACGAACGGAGTCCGAACGTTGATCAACGCTGCTGATTTCGGATTAACTACCAGCGGAGATAATACAACTCCAATTAATAATGCTATCGCGGCAGCCACACTACAGGGAAGTCAAAATAATACCCCCGTTGTGTTCATCCCCGCCGGTCAGTGGACAGTCTCGGGCACAATTCTATTGACCAACGGGGCCGTGTTAATGGGAGAAACCGCACCATCAGCAGGTGCTGCTGGACAGGGAACGATGCTATGGCATAGCACGGCTTCCGTTCCTCTCATATTTATGCGGTCAAAAGGGGGAGCAGTTAAGGACTTGTTCTTGTTTGCAAATTCCCCAGCAAACGGAGCTATAGGAATTGCTGTTGAAACGAATGCTTCTCCTTCTGCTGTCCAGAATTGCTGGATTGACAACGTTACTGTGAAGAACTTCGCTACAGGATGGGCCGGTAGTTACACCTGGGGATGGACATTCCTGAATTGGTACGACACAGGATGCAACATCGGCATTTACGCGTCCAATGCCTGTAACGCGTTCCACATCATAGGCGGACACTCCACAGCACTGGCCGCAAACCAAATCGGAATTTATGTGGACGCTCGCGGTGGAAACTGCTTCGACTGGACGGTCAGCACCACGATAGAAGGGATGACAAATGGTGTGGTCATTACAGGAGACTCAAGCCATACAGTGAACTCCTTTATGCTTCTGAACACCTATTTTGAGTCATTAACGAATTGCTTGGTTGCCAATTACGCCAACAGCCTAAACATTATAGGAGGAAACACCATTACCGGAGCGGGTAGCTCTTCCACTAACTTCGTGTTTGTTAACTGCGCCAATCCGTCAATTTTCGGGACTACGTTTTACGACCCAACTCCGGGGTGGAACTTTGACAGCACTTGTTACGGAACCTACGTGCATCCTGGCTATTGTAGCCCTACAGCCAGATCACAAGCTGCGATAGCTGCTCAGACGTGGATGCACTATGGCGGTACGAACCTAACGTTGACTGGTGGTTCATATTACGGAAACGGCTCAGGTTTAACTAATGTCGTATCCACTGTTGTCACCAACGGCGGGTTCTCGATGAACCAAGTCGCCTCAACGAACGTCCTTATCTCATCCGGCGTCCTCGCCGCGTCCAGCCAGCAGACCAATTACACGATACCGCTTTACAACGGCCCCAGCGGAAACACGCTCCGAATCTATCTTGCGAACACCAATGTGTGGGCGACCCTCAGCGGCACCAACAATCAAGACTGGCAACGCACTGTTTGCCTGGACGGCGTGAGCAACTCCGTGGTGTCTCGAATTGATTTTAACGTTCTCGGCGCTGTTACCAATCTCAACTTCGTCAGTTTCATCACCAACGGCACCTTGAAGATCATCAACCTTTACAACCTCGACACCAGCGGTACGAATATTCTTATTTCGGACGCTGGAACTTACTCGCACAAATGAGGACCATTGCGATTTTATTGTTGTGCTGCTTTTCGGTGATTGGTCAGAGTTTGGACGGACCATCGGCGGCGGAGTTTAATAATTTCCAATCGTCTACTGCGTCTTCTTTCTACCTGACGAATGCCCCTGGGATGATTGCGTGGTGGAATCCGGACGTTTTTAGCCCGCAAGTAAACGGAACACTTGTGAGCAATCTATCAGACCTCAGCGGACATTCCTATACGCTATTACAGACCAATAATCTTACGCTTTCAGCGACGCTGTTGACGAATGCCGTAAATCACAAGACGATGTTGGCTCCGGGGTCGTTTTCCATATTAGAAAACTGGAGCGTTCCGATACCGAGTGCGGTATCCGCCTTTGCTTGCGTTAGCAACCCAGTAACAATTTGGTCCAGTTCGAACATCTGGAACTTAGATTTGAACAATGCTAATCTATACGACTTCCCAGACCTAGGCCAAAAGGGTTTATTTGCTGGGACACACATAGTGTCATTCTCGTACAGCAATCAGATAGAAATAATGTATGTAGATGGAGTTCCTTGGGTTGGTAATCTGGTTAGCGTCAGGAATCCAACGGTGGGTCACTTCACACTGTTTGCCCATTTAGCATCGTTCACGTATCCTTCTCCTGGGGCATGGTTCGGGCAAGTGCTTCTCTATACTAACTTAAACCGAGCCTACATGGATGCTGTAAGCTCAAATCTATGCTATTACTACGGGCTAAGTTTTAATGACCAAACGTCAGAGCCTCTTAGAGTTTATTGCGTTGGAGACTCGATAACGGCTGGGAATGCGCCTACCGACAGTTGGCCGCAGAGAATGCAAACATCGCTAGGGTCTTCGTACGAAACCATAAATCTTGGGGTATCTAGTCAAACGTTGGAAACGGAAACTAACTTGGGGCCTTACCAAGTAGACCCATTCAATGGGAAAAAGACAAACATCGTGTTTTTGCTTGAATATGTAAACTCAAGAACTGACGGCAACCCGCTGTTGGCAAATACCATATCTAACTATTGCTTGGCTCGGAGGGCGGCTGGATTTCGAGTAATTATTTCGGACGACTGGCATACAAACTTTATCACCGAAGCTGCTGGCCAAACGGTAAAAGCTTTCTGGACCAACTTCGCAGATGCGTTCGTCGAGCTCGATCGCGCAGATCTTCAGTATGACACATTTACCAACGATGTTTCGTTGAACATCCATCCAGGACCCAATGGTTGGCAAATAATCGCCACTAACGTTGCCGCCGCCGTGAAACTTATTGCACCGTGAAATCGAGACCCACAGGGTATAGATATGTGAATGGAACAGACCCACCGGCACAGTCTTCCCTCGGCTCAGGCGAGATCTCCCCATCCCTCACCGTCAGCGGACAGATGAACGTCTCGGGATTTATGAGGGTTGGACAATAAAATATGAAACGATTTTTACTTGTTCTCTTCTGTGCGATTAAGTTTCTTAATCCGACGGCGGAAGCCGCTACAATTACGAACTTTATTACAATCTCAACCGTCAGCGGCCCCGGCTCCGTCAACATCAGCGGCGGCACGATGACGCTAGGGCCGGGACAATGAATACTTTATGGCCGACCATGAACAGGGAAAACTGTGGAATGCGCTGCTCCAGCGATTCGCGTTGCCGCTGGCGACGTTCTGTATCGGGTTTGGCAGTTCCGAAATGATGGCCGTTCAAAGCCTGCACGACCGGGTGATGTCCAATGACAGAGAGATTCGAGCGGTGGCTCAGGACGTGTCCCGGGAGCAGGATACCCGCGTCAGCGAAGACCGAGAGATCCGTGAACAAATCTATTCTACCCGGGCGCAAACTGAAAAGCGCATGGAATACGTGGTGACGCTCATGGAGGGATTGATGAAGCAAAATTCAGAGGTCATCGGCCTTTTCAAACTGCAGCAACAGTTTGATAAAAAATGAGAATCCCAAGACGAATAAGCGAGTGGGCCTACACGTTTGTTGGGGGCATGATCGGAGGCGGTGCGGGTGCCGTGCTAATCAGCTTAGGGCTTGTTGGGGCGAACAGTATGGGCGTGACCGACATCCCAAAGATCAACTTGCATACCGTTGGCGTCATCTTCCTGTCCGGGGTCGTGTCACACGCGATGATGTTCCTGGCCAAGAGCCCGTTGCCACCGATGAGCACGGGTGACACGCAGCAGCTCACCAAACCTGATTCCTCTGGACAGTCGGTAAAGACCCCAGTAACCTAAAATTGCATGAAAAGATTATTCACTCTCGTCTCCTTAAGCTCCGTCGTGGTGTTTCTCGCCGGATGCGCCATCACGCGCACGCCAACCGTCACCGCCAATCCCAATGGCGGCTTTACCACCAACGTCGTTGTCAGCGTCAACCAGACGGCACTCAGCTTTGATTGCCTTGCCGTGCAAGCGGTTGTAAGCCTCGGGGCACAGCAGGTCGTGCAGCATGACCCAAACTCAACGGCCGTAATTCACGACATTGAGAGGGCCCTTAGCTCCACGTTGAGCGGGGCGAACCACGCAGACGCTAGCACGATAATCGGCTTAGTCGGCGCGAGCAATGCCAGCCCGGTAACGCAGAGCCAAATCACACAGCTTGTGCAATACGTGAGCAACGCCGAACAAGCCTTGATCCAGAAATACGGCGTCACGGTTGCCGGGCAAGTCACGCTGGCAATCGTTAAGAGCGTTCTCGCCGGGCTGACTCAGGTTGTGCCTTTGTGAAGTGGTTCCCGGCATTGCTCTGCCTTTGCGGCTGCACTATTGCGCCACACGGCAGCCACGCCACGCACCGCATTTGGACCTACGAAGGCCGCCGGGACGGCCTTGTGCGTTACGAGGTCATCACGGACCGTAGCGCCGGCGGCGGAGCACTCTTCCTCATGGATCCCAGAGCCCAGAGCGCGGTCCTCAACCACACCAATTCGCTGCTGCAAACTGGGGGATCGCTGGTCATCGGCGATGGCTCCGTAACTGTGGATCCACAAACCGGCGCGATTATCAGCGCGGCTGGAACGGCGGTGGGCAACATCGTCGGGGCAGCGGTTAAGAAAGCGGCAGGAGTACCATGAACGCTCTCTTTCGCCACGGCCCGTACCTGAAACTAATCACCAGGGACGGCATAAACTCCGGTTTGATCGAGGAGAAAGAAATCGAAGTTGAGGATGACAACGGAACGATCTATCGCTACCTGATGCCCGTTGACGGAGGCGCATCAGATACCGACGGCGCAAGCAACCCCTGGCTCGCCCAGGTAATCAGCCACCTTATCGGCCTCAATATCGACCCGTACGGTGACTACTATCCCGGCGCGGTCGTTCACGACTTCATATTCCGAAGGAAGATTCTCCAGTGGCTTAACGGTCAGTGGCAGAAGCCAACCTACGTCGTGTCCGGGGCAAATCCAGCGATCGGGCAAATGGACATGGACCGAGCCAACCGAATCTTCAGAGCCCTAATGTTCGGACTTGGTACCGACAACGCTAAGGCGACTGTGATGTTCGAAGCACTGCAAGAATTTGGGAATAAAGCCTGGAACGATGACGCGGGTGTTTAATCAGACCTGCTCACAATCTCAAGGAACTCCGTAAAGCTTCGGCACTCCTTCACAGCGAATCCCTGCATCTCCGCCAGCAAAGCCCACGCGAGTTGATCTGGTCTTCGCTTTGACGTTTTGGTTTTGCACTCGATAAAAAATGCTTTCCCTTTAAACGGGAAGCAAAAATCCGGCGCCCCTGGGTTGATTCTCGATTTCTTGTCGGTCCTGGCGTGAATGTATGGCACGTTGTTCGCCTTGAGCCACTGCATGATTTCGCCGTGTAAACCAACCTCCTCTTCAACGGCGTCTTGCGGGATTGGCTGACGCGTCTTTGGCGCAAGACGCTGTTGCATCGCCGCGAATTGTTCGGGGGTTATGGGCATTTCAGTTCGTATGCCAAAAGCTCGGTCATTCTTTCTTCGGCCTCTTGCCTTGTGATGTTTCGGCCTTCGTATTTCTTGGCGTAGAAACCGGCGATATATGGTTTAATCCATTCCGAGTGCGGAAGGAAAAACGGCGTCTCCGGGTCAAGCTTGCCTTGGATCTCAAGATGACATCGTTGACAGAGCGCCAGCGTATTCCACCAAGCATCGTTGGACTTGTCTCCGTCCATGTGGTGAACGGTCAGAATGCGCCAGTGGGCTTCAATTCTAATGATGTAGCGTCCTGCGCGATAAGATGGGGACAGCATGAATTTGACCATGTGGCTTGCGTTGATAAGTGACTGCTCGCCGTTGGCCTTGGTGATTCTCAGTTCCCCGGCGTGGGTACAGCCGTTATCGCAATGCGACCATTCGCCTTTGCCATGCGAGCCGCATTCGTAGGGGTGACCGCACCTCAAGCACCGATTACCGGCAGCTTGCCGCGCTTCGGATCGTTTCTCCTTGCCGTCGGGATTGTAATCGTTGGTAAAACGCCTCATATCACTCCAAATCAAACACTCTAACCTTTTTCGGTCTGTCTTTCGGTTCTTCCGGCATCGGTTTGCTGAAATTAAGTCCGGTTTTCTTCATGTCCAAATCGCCAAGCACGACGTTAAAAACGCGCTCGCGTCCAACCTGATAGTATCCCAGCGCATCACTCATTTCGCTCACGATTCGAACTGGACTCTTCTGGCTGTTCCATGCATCCCTGATCTCGGACTCCCTTACAGATATTTTGTTGCGTTGACCTGCGTTCAATTGCTCTACCGCTTTTCCAAGGACGAGGAACAACGCCACGATGATCTTCGTCTGCCGATCGGCTTCTTTGATCGCTGGCTCAACAATACCGTGCGTGTGGAAAATACCGCAATGCCCGCAAAAGAGTCGTATCGCGTCCTGTCGGTTGTGGCTCGTTCGACCGCACAGGAAGCACTGGATGAAAGAATTGTCCTCCGATTTGCGGTACGAAACCGCAGGCCGAGACTCGGGATTCTGAAACTTCGCGTTCAAGAGAAATCAAAGACCCTTACCTTCTTCGGCGCCTGAACAAGGTTGCCCTTCAAATCCGGCGCTACGTTTTTAATCTTCATGTTCCCTGGAACGACTTTGAAAACGTTCCCGCTGCCCCAAATCTCGTCACGTGAAACGATGCTTACCGGAGACTGTTTCGCTTTCCACGCCGCTTGAATCTCAGCCTCAGAGACTTCTATGTTAACGTTCTTCGGCACGTGTTCAAACGCCTTACCCAGAGACAGGAATAGCGCAACGATGAGCTTTTGCTCTCGGTTCGCATCTCCCGGGGTTGGGGAAAGGCGGGAGGATTCCTCGACGATGCCGTTTGTGTGATACACCTCACACCGCTGGCAATGAAGTTCTACGGCGTCGGAGAAGTTTCGGCTGATGTTTCCGCACAGGAAGCATTGAATCCACGAGTTGTCGTTTGCTTTGCGGTAGGTTATGGGGAACATGGGTTGTTTCATCGCAAACGACGTATGATCTTTTCGCCCTCTTTCACGGTATAGAACTTCTCCAAGAGGCTCTTAACCTCTTTCGACGCATACTTCTCATCCACTCCGATCTGTTTCGTCGCGAGAGCCCCAAGCTTACCGATGCCAAATTCCATAGTTTTAAACAACTCCGCTTCTGGCCAAAGCTTTTCGTCGCGAAGGAACTTGAACGCAGCTTCAATATCCCAATCGAGGATGTCTCTGCCTTTGCCTTTGCGCAGACCCATTGCGGCAAGTTCTTCATCAGTCTTGGACTTTAGGCGGGCAACGCAGGCGTCCCCAATCTCCTTAATCGTGTTGCGCACCTCCCAAACCCGGTAAAGGTCATCATCGCTTACAGCTTCGGCTGCTTGCTCTGGTTTCTCTCCGCGAGTAACACCGATAGCCATAGCGGACGGCAGCATAAAAAACGACAAGGCTTCAATGCAGCGAGCCTTCGCAGGACAATGTAGGCAATGTTTCCCTGCCCTTCTTGGTGCATCCGGTTGAGTTGACCACCAAAGAACGTAGAGAATGGAATCAAGGGAATACTTCAGATCCGTCTCGTTGTAATCGCAGTAATCAAGCTCCGAGTCCTCATACATCGGCTTGGCGAAGGCAACGCGAATCTCTTCAAGCTCGGGATGCTCGATTTTTAAAAGCACAGCCTGTAGCCGAAGTTGCCAGTTTCCTTTTGCGCCGACAAGGTTTGAGCAGAAAGCCGTTTTCCAATCGCAGATCAAAGCCCTCTTACCACTGATGTAGTGCACGTCAAGCTGTCCAGAGCAAAGCGGGTTTAATGCGGAGTCGTGAATCCACAGGCGCAACTCTCTCGGACCCTCTTTAACATCGGTGAGTGAGAAAACGCTTTTCCACTTCTCAACGATTCGCTGCTCGTAATTCAGGCCAGATTGGTAGAGCGCGAATTCTTGCGGGTCGAGTTCGAGCGTGTTACCCGTTTCGCGACTTTTATGAATTCTGCTGCCGGAATCTCGGAGGGGATCAGGCTCTTCCTTGTGCAATGCCAAAGCCTCTGGCGGCAATCGCTTTACAAGCTGCTGCTGACCATAGCATTCGGCAAGGATTTCGAATGCGCTCGCAGATGGCAAACCTCCTCGAATGTCGTCGCTCATAACGAATCGGCAACGACTTTGCCATGCACCACGGTTAAAAACCTGTTTGAATCACTGTAACAAATGAGGCAGGTGGACGCAAAAGCCTCCTCTCGGCAAATCGAAATCGCATCGTCCATGTGGTTAAAAAAACGCGCTACAGCAATGCACTCCATGATCGGCAATCCGTTCGCCGACTTAACCCGGTAAATACTGGCAGGAATAGTCTTCCAGCTACTTGAACGTTTCGGCATATCTCTCCTTCATCTCATTGATTCTCGCCTGCTCGTTTAACGCTGCTTGTTGTTTCCTAAAATCCGGTGCGGCCTTTTCCTCCGCGATCTTCATCAAGTGCGGTTTGTCGGTCGTGTTTATCTGCCGTCGATACCGGATGAACAGGCGCCACATCTGCGCGATGGCCTTTTCGGAAAGCAGCTTTGTGTTTCTTGCGGGCGAGAGCACGTCGCGACGGAAGCGTTTGTCCCAGCACGCGGAAGGCATCCCTACGCCGTCCAAGAGTTGCAGGGCGTAATACTCGTCGTCGGTAATTGGTCGTTTCTCTGTCTTGCTCATCGGTTTAATCTCCGCGATTGCTTCCCAGGTTGAGAATTCAAATTCGGGTTGGCTCACGATTCATTAGTTGCGGCCTTCCAAATCGCATCCAGCAATCCCTTGAAGCGTGGGGGCCGGGCTTCCGGTTTAATCATCACCTCAAGCTGCTCACACAGCCGTTCCCACGCTTGGGCTGCTGGCATATAGCCGTTGTCACCAGCAACCTTTCGAGCCTCCCTCAAAGTCCACTCTATTTTGGCCTTGCGGTCCTTTTTCATGCCTCGACAAACACCGCAACGATGGTCTCCGTCAGTGAATAATCGTAAACGAACTGGATAAGCTGCCAGCTTTCCAGAACGTAGCCTCGCTCGGCATTAACGCTGATTACACGCTCGAACTCCTGTGAGATTAATGGCTTTTCAGTCGGGTCAGGCTTACACCGCATCCAGTTTCGGGTGATTTCAGCTACGATGCGTTTTTTCATTCTGTTTTCTCCCACTGTTCAATCATCCAATCCTGAAGCTCTTTGGCCTTTTTATGCCACGAATCGGGCAGGTCATCCCCATCCGGCCAGCACATGCAAATCAATCTGATTTTGAATGGTGGTTCGACCGGCTTGGAGAATTCCTTGTAAAGCTCCGGGTTGATTATTCCAACAGGTCCAAGTGAAAGCTCTAAACTAGCGCAGACGCGTTGAGCACCTTTCAAATGCATCAATCTTTCCCGGATGGCCAAGGGCGCGTAAAGGATACCCGTCTTAAACAAGTCTTTCTTGGACGCGCAGAACGTGATCTCGCCGTCGCGCTTTGTCTCGGCGTACCAAGTGAAATCGTAGTCGTCCAGGTTCATCAACTCATCATCCCCGAGAAACAAATCATTTTACCGCACCTCGCACACCAATATTCGACACCTTTTCTCCCGCAAAGCCGCGATCCGTCCAAATCGTTCACTTGATTCTCGTGTGCTTCGCCTTCAACCCATCCAACACAATGTGGGCAGTAGGTGAGCGTTCTGAGCTTCGGTTGTGGGCGTATAAAACTTCCGTCCGGATGGCGGGCAATTCTAGTCCGCGCCGTTTTAGGCCCCATGAACGATCCCTTGTCTTCAAATCCCTCCGGAAGCTCTTTGAAAATCGGAAGGTTTGGATCCTTCGGGAACTCGAAAAATTCAGAGACTTGACGAATGGGCACGTTGAACCTCCTCCATTAAAATCAGGTCGTCGTATTGGTTGTAGTACGAGATTCGGCCGTATGGGTTCATCTTCACTTTTGCAACCTTGTCGGTGTAAATCTCTCCGCGTTGAACGGGGCGATCTCCTTTGAGCCTCGGACACGTTGGGGACCATCGGATGTCGTCGCCCACGTTGAAATAGCACGTGTGCCAACTCCAAGCTTGTCCTGGACCTGGGAGCGGTTGTTTCTCGAACGTCGCGTTTGCAACGCACAGCCCCAAAAGGTTATTCTTTCGCGAGCGATGCCTTCCCGGCCGCGACACCCGCATCAAGCGCCTCTTGCGGTGAAGGAACCTTCGGCCAAATGTTTGAGCACTGCATGATCTGATCATCCTTGCCCTGCTCCTTGGCCCGGTCGATTAGGTGTTTGGGGCCTCCATTGTGGCACCATTGCCATGAAAGCCATTTTGCGGCACCAAACATCGCGCCGGAAAGCCCCCCAAGCTTTTCATCGAAAGCGTGGAGTGTTTCGGTGCATCGCTTGTCCCAAGCTTCGTAATCGACTTTCGGATCATCTGTGCGAGGCATTGGGTCTTTCTGGTTGGCTCGGGCAAACTCAATGGCGGAAACCTGAATCGCTTGGTCGTATCCCGGTCCAAGCCCTCCAAGGTTTATCGTCCAAATGGTCTCACCGGCATCCCATTGCTTCAGCAACTCATCTACCGTGTTTATTTCGTGTGGAAACATTTTATTATTTCTCCTTCTTCGCGATCTCCGGCATCCACTTGCCCACGTTTCGGCAAATTCCTTCAAGCTTACCCGCTGCAAGCTCCCGAAGGTCTGACTGGTTGTCTCTCATTAGGTGCTTTTCCTTAAGGTATTTGGCTAGATTTTCAAACGATACCCCAGCCGCTTTGCAAATCGTCTTGATGCTCTTAACAGCGTCAGAGTCTCCCTCGACAAAGGCCCATTTTGGGTCTTCGGAAGGTTTTAGCGCCTCTGCGGTCTGCGTTGATGTCGTCGCTGATTCCTTGCCGTCGCCCTGTGGCGCATTCTGGGGTGCCTGCGTCGTTTGGCCCCCGGGAGGTGTGGAAGGGGTGGATTCCTGTTTCGGCGCGTCCTGAGCCGTTTTAAGCGGTGTCGCGCCTTCAAAACTGACGTTATCCTCCCCGGTTTTGAACTTCGGAGCGTTATGCTCGGCAAGATTTGCCTCTTCGCGAGCTTTACCGTCGGTTTTTGGAGGTTCTGGGGTGGTTGTAGCACCCTGCGTGGCCTGCTGATGCGCGGTCGGAGCCGGTTTGTTCTTGTCCTGCGGTTGTTGTCCTTGTCCCTGTTGCTCTGGCGCTGGGAACGCAGATTCGTAGGTTTCGTCCCCGTCTTGGATGGCGGTCTTCAATCCAGTGAGGCGAAGCAGGTGATCGTCTGTAACGTCATTCCAGCCTTTCACTCCAAGAGCAGCGAACACGCGGCCCTCGGCGTTGTCCATCTTTATGCCAGATACCCAAGCTTTTGCCTTCTTTCTTCGCTCTTCAAGGGGCTTGCCTTGACCGGCAGCGACCTTCTTAGCCGCTTCGAAGACCGGCTTGCACAGCGCCCGGGGGACAACCTTAAAGCAGGCATCGCGATAAGCCTTGGCGAGGCAGACCTTTGCGACCAGGGACCGTTGACGCTCGGAATACGGTTTTCCCTGTTTCGTCACGGTGGATTCCATGCACTCAGACTTACCCGCGTAATTGCTCTCCAAGTCGTGAGCTACACCCTCGCAACGGACGAATCGCTCGGTTTGCTCAACAATCCTGGCAGCGACCCGGATGTTGCCGTAAGAGGCCGCGACGATCTCCGCGAGTCGGATTGATGCTCCTTCAGCGTATTTTTCGACCCACTCACCTTTTTCGTTCTGTTCCCGGCCGACGGGACGGCAGTAAATGCAAGACTCGGCGCTCTCCTCATCCAGGGTTGCCATTGACAAGGCCCGTTTCTTGAACTGCTCCAGTGAGCGCGGGTATTGATGCGCCGTCGCTACCTGGGTATCGATTTGCGCTCGTTCCATCGCCATGATTGCGGACGGGGGTAAAACTTCCATCGGTTCTGTGTCGTGATTATCCATAAACTATTCGTGTGGTTGTTGTGTGGTTTGAGGAAAATTGAGTGTCGCAAATTCTCCGTAATATTTTATCGCAGCCTCATCCCTGGCTTTTGCGGCTTCTTGTGGCGTTTTAAATAAACCAAGAAAGATGTATCGCCCCGGCTGCACGTAAGCTACCCATTTATTGAAATGTTTCCTAACACCTCTAAAACCGCTAGCAGATCGGATCTTGTCGTTGGCCCTATTAGCAGAATTTTGAGACGGAGTAGCGGATCTTAAATTACAGCGTCGATTGTCTAATTTATTTCCATTTTTGTGGTCAATCTCCTTCACGTCAGGCATTAACATGCGGTGAAGCAGAACGGTTCGGCGTTTGATAGCCGTCGCGGCGTAGATGCGGCCTTTGCTCCCCTGTGCTCTCCATGAATGTTGTGAAAGAAGCGCAAAATCCTCATCGTCAACGATTGTTTCCAATCCTCTTGTTAGGTGGATAACTTTCACTCAAAAAGTTTTTCGAATTCCGTCGCAAGTTGCTCAATCGTCAAGCTCTCCAGCCACGCGCGGAATGCTCTCGGGTTCGCCTGTGACCTGCCGTAAACGGCCATGATGGACTCGATCATCATCACGCGGGAGTATTCGAGGAGCATCATACCGCTGTAGTGTTTTCGAATTGCTTCTTCAAAAGCTCTTCCTTATACCATTCAGGAAGCCCCCTTGCTAGCATTCGCCGGAGTTGCGGCCACGCCCACTCAAACAAATCCTTTCTGATGTCTTCAGCGCACTCCTTGAGAACATCTTCGGGGACCTCTTTCATTAATTTTCCGATGTCGCGAGGATCGTTCTCAATTTCCCCGCGCTCTCTCAGATGGATTAGGGCTTTATTCCAACGGGCCGATGTGCCATAGCGTGACTGTAGCGCCGACAGTATTTCTTGCGGTCCTTTTGTCCTGTGTTCTGAATCCCATGCCTTTGCTTGAACCTCTCGGAACGATTCAGATACAAACTTCCCCATCAAAACCTTTTTGTCCCTGCCGAACAAATTGTAAGCAGCAGGCTTAATGACTACGCCTTCGATTTTCTGCCCACCAAGAACGGATTCGGTATCAAGAAGTTTTCTGAATTGTTCGATTCCGGAAACAACTCCGATGAACAGAACGGGAACGCACTCAAGCCCAAGCTCTGCCGCCATACTTCTCTTTGATTCTGCATCCAAGTACGTTTCAAGACCTGGGTTCACATCAAATATGATAATGTTTCCGCTTGGAACACGGCTATAGGTCAGAGCGTTGTGATGTGGACCGGCGAGATATTCCCCGCGATAAACAACGTCCGGCCTCATTCGTGTGGCAATTTCTAGGACTGTCTTTACTGCGGCCTTGAACATTCCCTCCGGGGCCAGCATGTTGATAGGCGCCCCCTTGGATCGGCATTCAACTTCGCCGTCTGCCCGCTTCCAGAAACTAAATTGGCTTCCGTCAATTTTTTCCTCGACGATAACTGGGCCTTTGAGAAGATCGACGATGGCCGCGTGTCCGAGATTGTAAATCGAAGGATAGGAATGAATCATACCGCTTTAACCTCCTGCGTCATCTTCTCCGCCAGTTCACGAGCCTTCTGCAACCTCGCTTGCCACGCCAGCTTTCCACGGCGCACTCTTTCCTCATGTGGGATCTTCCGCTGGGATCTTCGCCCGCCCTTGGCGCGTTCTTCGTTGGACATCTTTTTGATGCCCTTCTTACCGGCGTGGGAAAGTTGCTCGCGGAGATTGTCTGGAATGTTTTCGCTCATGGTTTAATCTGTCGTGCGTGTATCTTGCAAGGTGTCGGGTGGGGTGTCAAGGATTACTTGATCCTTTTGAAAGAAAGTTTCCACACCCAAGGAGCGGAGAGGAACGATGATGGATACTTTCCGTGAATTGAATCCCACAACAGGCGAAACGAAAGTCGGTAGGGGTCTCCAGAAAACGGTTGCGTTGGATAAAGCACACCTTCAGCCTTTGCGTCCTGCTCGCTGATTTCATTCACCCTCTGTGGTTCTGGATCTTCCATAAGCTCAAGTGCGATCCTGTGGAACCGTCGCGGCATGAAGATGGATGGCCTCCATCGTTTAATTAAGCTTGGTGGACACATTCCGCCGCCGTCGGCCTGATAGCAAATCCAACCAGGGCCGATGTTTGAGATCTTCCTGGCGGGGCATCCTTTGTGAACGCCAAACGTTTCCTTAACCCAAAGCACGTCGCCCTTGCGCCATTTACAAGGAATCTCTCGGCCGGGGTGAATGCAATCCGCGTCGTAATACAGGCCGTCGTTGCCGTTAATAAGGCGGTGGACGATCTGATCTTTGACCGGCCTGCGGGTCTGCCACTTGAAAGGCAAATCGGGATTGATCGGCTCCGCTGGCCAGGATCCGACCTTGGTGTTGAGCAAAGCGCGGACCATCTCTCCGCGAAAGAGGGTGGGGTGTTCTTTCATGTTCTCTCCAATAGCCCATCCAGGCTTTCCAGTTGTTCATTGTTAAACCCGTGAATCCTCCGAACCGCATCTGGCCATTTCTCGTGAAGTTGAAACCACACGCGTAAAGCCTGCGGGTAAAGCTTGGGACCATCTCCCACGAAAAGATCGTAGAAAACTCCGTCCACCTTATCCATGACCCAAGGATCCAGATCCCAAAAGTCTCCATGCAGTATTTTAATCCGGTTATCCCTCGGAAGCTGCGGCCCGACAAGATTAATCACGTCCCGCTCTCGTTCAATGACCGTGATTTGCTTAACGCGTCGATTGTCGCACAACGCGTGAATAATGAGCCCCAAGCCAAGACCGGCACAAAGAACGTGGCCGTGGTACTTGTCCGCGTGTTCGAGCATTGATTTCCAGTGCAGAGGATCTGAGACCATCCAAGTCTTGCCGCGTATTTTAAGCTGGATGTCGGTCAACGGCGCTTCGGCTTTGAAGTAATCAAAACCGCTCACGCCATACATTGGATAGACACCTTTCGTGATTCGATACGCTTTAATCTCGGCGCAACCCAGCTTTTGACGCGGGTAGGAATGCGCTGGGGTTTCCCATTCATCCAGGTAAAGGTAACGCGGGGGTTTCATTTATTTCTCTCTCGCAACTCTCGCGCCTGATCTGGTGTCGCCACTTCGAACGATGGTTGCCTCTTTCCGTCTGGTGTAATCACCTCCAGCTTGTGACATTGGAACAATCCTCCCAGGGTCCAATTACAACCCTTCGTGTTATTTTCCTTTGGCCTTCCGGGTGGCGGACCTGCTTTAGTCCACCGACCAACGCAAGAGAAGCCGATAAATTTCTCGACCTCCTCCACAGTAGCCCCGGCTCCAGCTTTGATTAGGCTCTGACAGCTTTGCACGGTGCCGCACATCGGACAGACGAAGGCCAAGTGTTCGCGTGGCACACCCTGCGCCTTGAATGCCTCGTGCATTTCTTCAACGGTTTTAGTGGTCATAACAAAACCATCTGCTCATTTTCCAATCGCCTTAAACAGCTTGATGTAGGCTCGATACTCCTTGATTTCTGCGGGAGTAAAGCTGTGCATTTTAGCCAACTCCTTGCCGCCTTTGCCTTCCCACCATGCGAACGGATGGCATTCGCAACCGATTTGAATGTGCCCCTTCTTGCAGTTTGTCAGGCTGAACCGGGATCCAATGATGAATAGTGGGGATTTTTCCCACGCACCGCCGGAGACCTGCGCATTGCCGTAGACCAGCGCATCGCCGGAGACCCGCGCATCGCCGGAGACTCGCGCATTGCCGGAGACCTGCGCATTGCCGGAGACCCGCGCATTGCCGTAGACCTGCGCATTGCCGTAGACCTGCGCATTGCCGTAGACCTGCGCATTGCCGGAGACCCACGCATTGCCGGAGACCTGCGCATTGCCGTAGACCCGCGCATTGCCGTAGACCCGCGCATTGCCGTAGACCCGCGCATCGCCGTAGACCCGCGCATTGCCGTAGACCCACGCATTGCCGTAGACCCACGCATTGCCGGAGACCTGCGCATTGCCGGAGACCTGCGCATTGCCGGAGACGATACCCAAAACGATCGCGTTCTCTGTTATCCTGGTTTCGTCATCGACTCTGGCCGACTTGTGAAGCCAGCCGCCGCCTTTAGATTGTCGCCAATCAGCTTTATTTTGTGCGCCGATTTTGTTTTGTAGTTCCTCGAATGTCATAGGTTTTAGATTAAGCTCAATTGCTCCTTGTCTTGTTTTTCTGCGGCTTCTCCCTTAGCCCGCTCGCGCTCTTCGCGATCGCGGGTTGCCTTTTCTCCGTCGATTGCGGTTTCGCTCCAGAGGTTAAAGGCGTTTTCTTGTCCGGGTAATTCGAATTGTGGAATTCTCATTTTTAATTGCCATCCGTAACGTCTTCCACCATTTCCGCGTAGTAAGTCCCGCTTTCGTCCATACCGTTCTCAACGAACATACGAACCACTGCTGAGATTTCCGCGTGAGTGCCGCAATTAAGCGGGACCTTGATCGCGACGTACCCGTTATCGCTGGGAAGCAAATAACCATGATAGTGCGTTACGCAATAAAGGTTTTCGCCGTCGGCCCACGTGACGTGACTCCGAAAGGGTCCGGAGAATCCGCGCTTGTCCTCCAAATGCGTTTGCTTCCCGTTCTTTACGAGCAATGCTTTTATTTCTGAATCATCTTCGCAGATCTGGATTAGGGAAGTGTTCATATTTCAATCTCCAAAAGTTTTGACTCCTCTAACCCAAACACGTACGCGCTCAACGGCTCTTCCCTGCCAAGCATCACCATCTTGCAAAACCGATACCACCCATCGATCATGATGTGCTCTTCCCTCTGGTTGTCCTCGTTCCAGACGGTAATGAAGATCACTGGCTGATTTAAATCCGCCTTCGCGATATTGCGTTTATCCAGGGTGAACGCTTCGGCGTTTTTGCTCAGACCGTCGCGGGCGCATTCAAGGCTGATTGACGCGTTGGGCGGATCTCCGGATTGCTCGATTAATTCCAGGGCACGATCCACGAAGTAAAGACGCTCGCGCCCGTCTTTGTGGCCGTACCAGCGGTAGATTTGGACGCGGCGGGTTTGAAGTTCGGCGATCATACCTCGCTCGCTGGGATGATTGAATTAATGCGGTGCAACGCGGCTTGGGCAAGGCGCTTGATATCCTTTGTGTTCGCCGCAAGATTATCCTCGATCGTTTTGCGATCGGTGGTTTTAAAAATCTCTTTGACGTGCGCGAAGTAATGCTCTGAAGGAGTGCCGCAAAGCGCCACGGATAAAGCTTGTCGGCATTGCTTTAGAGTCGTTCGCATTTCGTCACGTTGCCGCGCCATCTCTTGAAAGGATTTCCAATGCGGTATGGGCTCTTCCGGCATTGACTTAATGGCATCACGCAAACAAAGCTCGCGATTGCCCAGGCTTTGCTGTGCGGTTTCAATGTCGTTCATCACGTCCTGAAGGCGATCAGCAACGCTTCGGCATGTGTCCCAAGCTTGGATTAGTTCCTCACGAAGATTCGGGCTCTTCGTGCTGCCTTCCGAAACTATGTGGGGTGAATGGCTGGGATCTGGCGCCGTCGGCCGGGCATCTGGCCAGCCGGTTCCCATCATGCAAACTTGCCGCATGGACTCTTCAAATGTCCGCTTAAGCTCGGCGTGTCCAGCCAAGCAAAGCAGGGCAAAGAGGCGCCCGGGGTCTGTGATTTCATCGGCGGCGTACTCCAGGGCGATGTCAACCAATTCTGTTTGCGCGTTAAATCGGCGTACGGATTCTGTGGTTTGAATTCTCATAAAAAGGAAATGGGGAAAGGGAAAGCGGGTTAAAAAGTCCCCGGGCTTAGTCACTTCGCCCGGGGTGTCAGAGTGAAAGGATCAATCAATCCTCTGACAAATTGAACTTGCGACCTTTCTTGACCGTGATCATGGCGTCAAGTTGTGCCTTAATCGCCTCGAACTTTTCTTGCGTCTCCTGCCTGACGTTCGCGTACTTGCGCAACCTATCCGGGTTTAGCCCGGTGAGCAATTGCTTAGCCTGCCCGACCAGGGAAGCAAGATCGGTGTCGTTCATCAGGTTCCGAGACTCGAAAACCTGACAGAATTGCGCAATGTTCCCGATCATGCTGTCTCTGAATACTGCTTGCTTTTCCCCAGGTGCGGCGGGTTTAAGCTTTTCGGTGGCGTGATCAATCAGGTCTGCAAAAGCTTCCCGGAGGGCAAGCTTGACCTCTTCCGCCGCTTCCGTGAATTGTCGCTCTAACTTCTCTGCCGCTTCCGCCCGCAATGCGGCCGGGAGATCTTCAGGCACGCCAAGTGCCAGCCATTGCCACTCTAACCCGAAGCATCCACAAAAGTCATCGGCCGTAGGGTAGTCGGCTTCCCGGTAAAGCGGGCCAAGTCCGCCTTGCTTGACCGGCGTGCCGCGTGCCCGTTCCTTGGAAAAGACATAATCTCCCTTGACGGCAGGCAAGTACTCTGCGGAAAGCTTCTCCAGACTGGCCCGCAATTCATCTTCGAACTCCTGTACTAACTCTTTCCGAACGACAAAAAGCCCCTCTTTTATCTTGCTCGGAAGTGCCCGGCCAAAACGCCCGGTAAGCTTCTCTTTTGTTTCGTTCAGGAAAGTACAGGCTGCCTCGTACGGATCGGGGCGCGGATCTTCTTTGGTCGGTTTCCTAGGAAGCAAGATCCGTTTAGTCACCTTGACCGCTCCGCCTCCATTGCCTTTGAAACCTTTGGGCAACTCTACGGCCGGTTCGCTGGTTTCATCGTTGCCGTTTTCGGCGTGCAACTGTTCGAGGTAAGTCTCCAGCGCGGCGAAGTCCTTGACCTTGCAACGCACCCCGGGCTTGCGGACTGTGAGAGAGAAGAAAACGCAATTCTGAAATTGCCCGACATCGATCGTGTTTATTGTGCTGCTCATTTGATCCTTTCTTGTTTTTGGTTTGTTGTTCCCTGGAGTTAATCCCCAGAATGCACGGCCGCAACTTGGCAAGGTTCGGCCGTGATTTCTTTTGATTAATTGCCCATGATTAGATTCTGGTTTAACTTGTTTACCTCCCATTTAATGCACTCATTACGGCTTTTATCAGAGTATGCGACTTGATCCGGGTTGCTGCTTAGCCTTACCTCCCATTGTTGCGTTGTTTCGTTGTATTCCACCGATGAAGCACGCGTCATGCTAAGCGAGCCAAGCTCAGCAAGGGGTAACTCTTCAGTGTAAACAGCACGTCCGGTGCCATCGGTGGCGAATTGAAGACAGATCATAACCCGGCTTTTTGCTGGTTTGTGTTCTGCTGGAAATACTCCGGTTTCTTGGTTCTTGGTCCGGAAGTGCCTAAAGCTTTCTCAATCGCTTGGGTTGCTTTCTCGCACGAACCGCCCTTAAAGCCTACAGCCTCAACTTTGACTTCTCCATCCGGAGAAACGGAAACGACAATTGATCGTGATAAGCTCATAGCCTTGATCCGGTGATTAAAACGTTAATGGTTCCGTTTTTAAGGTGCTGCCGTTGCGTCGAATGCCCCAGCTTGCGAGCCGTGATCTCGGCCTTTGCAACTCCGTATAGCTGCGAAAAACGAGTGCTCTTGACCGACTTACCATCAGCCGAAAGGGCAACCCCTAGTTTTTCCAGGATCGGCCTACCTTGCCCCCAGAAGTCGAACAGGAGCGCATAACCCTTGCCATCTTTCCGGCGCGCCAAGCCAATATCATAACCGGCGCCCGGGACCTCGATCGCGTGATCGCACTTGCCTAAATCCTCCTCAGTAAAACCTTGAGGCAACGGATAATCGCCAACCGATCGCCCGTACCAGCGATAGGTCTTTTGACCCTCTTTAAAGATCAAGCCCATTTCCTTACAGGCTTGCTTGACGGCCGCGATTGAGTCCGCGTCCGTTCCAATGTTTAATTTGATGTCTACTAGGTGACTCATAGCTCAAAGCTCCATTTTGCGGCCGGTTTTCTGCGGTTCAACAGTCTTAGGAGAGTACTGGTAATACTGATCCTTGCTCGCATCAATAAATGAGTTGTGCGCGAGTTTCCGAAGTGATTCGACGGCGCCCGGGTTGCTCAAAATGACTGGTACAACTTTAGTTGAGGCTTGACGCAAAGTCTTTCCGGTTCGCCAAGCGCCCTCACAGCACGCTGCAATCTCCGCGCCCGTCCATCCGTTGCACTCGGGCAATGGTTGCTTTTCGATCGAAAACTTCTTCATCCAGATCCGCCAAATCTTATCCTGCTCTTCCGGAGTTGGAAGATCGCAAAAGAAAGTGCCGAGTTTGTACCGGCGCCTTAGTTCTGGTGGCAGGCTGTCAATCTTGTTACAAGTCGCGATAAAAAGACACTTGCAATCGCTGACAGCTTTTACCACCTCAACGGCTTCCCGGATCCGGTGTTCTGAAGATCCGACAACTCCCTCTTTCATAGCGCCAAAGTCCCAATCGATGACGGGACATTTAGCGATCGCTCCTGCTGCTGTTGCAATCTCACTTTTCCCGCAACCGCCATGCCCAACTAAGATTATGCCGGGCATTTTGCGATCGGCCATCAGCGTTAAAACAACTTTTAATTGATCGGCTGAAGTGCCGCCGTCCAACGCTCCGCCCGTGGCGCCTTGGATCGCTTTTTCTATTTCGTCCTGAAAGACAATTAGGCGAATAGGCGAAACCCCACTAGTCAAGATGTCGCGTAAATACTGCTTTAGATTTTCCATTCCGCCAAGATCATCAAATGTGCCTTCAACCTTGCGCACTTTCAGACCCGGCGTTTGTTCGATCATCTTGCGCTTTCTCTCCCATAGTTGATCATTGTCAATCCCGTCTTTAGTCAGGGACATAGACAGAATTTGCTCCGCCCCAAAAGCCGAAGTTCCGGACATCGTGTCAACCACAAGCTCACGATCTCCGATTTGTTCCTCTTTCAGGTTTGCGCCCTCTTCCCCGGTGATACGGCCGACAATGCGATCAAGTTCATCATGCCCCGGCAACGGCTCAGAGATTAGGATAACGTCGTTTTTAAGCTCAGAGGGCAGTTTGATCGTGGGACCGATCAAAACGAGCGTACAGCCGATCGTTTTCCAAGTGTCCCGGATATTCCATACGGCTTGCATCGGCGCCAACTCATCAAGCCATCGATTTGCATGTAGCATGTATACGATGCACCCAATATGCCGCTGCTCTTCATCGGGCTTACCGCAATCCTCCTCCGGAGTTACGGACAGCTTGTCATGTTGTTCCACGAGCTTGGCCATGCAAAGAACGGGATCCGGGAATACTGGATCGCTTCCCTCAGATTGCCCGGCAATGCGGGAGAACACAACGGCGCCCGGCTTATTGATCGGGGTTAATCCCCTGACGATATCCCAGCGCAATTGCGGTGTAATATCGTGAGAGCCGTTTAAGGCTTGTGCGCACTTGTCCATTGTCGCGGCCGGGTCCGCCGATTCAATCGCGACAATAGGCACGCCAGCATTACGGGCTTGCCGGAATGGCGTATGCTTTTTGACTGTTTTTGGTGCCATGGTTTGATCCTTTCTTTACTGCTGGGCTGAATTGCCCGGTTTGCTGCCGCTCGCATCTAAACCCCATCGGAGGTGCCCGACACTAGAAGAGTTTGACCGCACGCGGCAGGAAAACGGGGAACTAAGTTTATCCACGCCTCATTGGCTCGATCCCTGATTCACTAAACCACATTGCGCCAGCGCGTGGCGAATGATAAGAAGCGACAATGTAAGCCCACTCTCCAGGGGTGCTGATTCTTTCCTCATTAACAAAGTGCATCCCGCCGACGTTGTTTGCATTTTGCACTATGCCGTAGCGAATTCCGCCAGCTGTTTTTGTTGGAGGGTAATTCTTGCACGGCTTAATCCGCACTCTCTGACCGTCTCTAAATTTGCGATCCATATTCAATCCCTCAAATCTTCCGGGTTAATTACGGTGTATTCCGGCGCCACCTGCCACACAAAAACGACACAAGGCACGCTCTCAATCTCTTCCGCACACCTTGAGCAAATGCCCGGGCCGTCGATGACGCGGCCGCAAACAAGGCAGACGTGCAAATCGTTTCGTTTCGTTTCCAATGCGATCAACATAGCAACCAGGATCGAAAAAGAAACCCAGCAGAGAGACCAGAGAAGCAGGCTCATAAATCGTTAATGACGACCAAATAATCAGGGTTAAGCTGTGCGATCTTCGCGTGCACTTCTTCCGGGTCCGCTGCCGCAATAAACCCGGTGCAAATATCATCGGTGCTGAAAAGCGATTTAATGCGCTCCGCTTCAGGTCCGGTAAACCTGGCAAACCAGGAACGGCCGGAACGGTGTAGGGTGATACGTTTTTCAGAATCGCGGCCGTAAACGTAGCCACAATCAGCGCAACGCCAAGCAAAACGCCCCAGCGGTTTATCGGTGTCATTGAGCACCATTGAATTGTGCTTACATGCTGCATTCATTCTGTTTGATCCTTTCTTATGACAGCGTGCATTGTCCTAAGCCGTTTCCGATCTCCATCCGTGCGCCGCGGCGGATCTGGGCGGCAACCCGGGCGCAGTCGCGTAGCGATACAGTATATTCACCGCTGCGCTCAACCCATTCCTTTAGCCCGGGAGCGTTTGCGACCGCTGTCCCACTGGCGCAGTAATCCCAAGGCCACGACATCCCGCGGCAAAGGTTCCATGTCTGTTCGGTTGTTAATTTTGTCATTTTTTGATCCTTTCAGTTTCTCACTCTGCATTGCCCCGGGCTTGTGACCGGCCGCACAGTATTCGCTGCGCGGGCTGCATTAAGAATGCCCGTTTCAGCGTCAGACAACGCTTACTTTTGGGCTTAGGGTAGGCTTAGGCTTGTCCACGGTCACCGCGTTTAGTTTCTTTACGCCGTCGGGCAGACTCACGATCGCTCCCACAGTGCGCTTTATGGCAACCCGCATTAATAAAGAGGCGAGTTGCTGCCGGAGTGCTTCCGATGCCTTGCGCACCGTCCACTTACTGAGATCCCCGGAAGTCTAGCCCGGTGCCGTTTACTCCAGGGTCTACCTAACGGATGAGGCGTCAACCGCAGCCATCCGAAGCTTTCTCCCCGCTCAAGGGGTGCCGCCATTACTGCGAGCACTGGGCGCCTATCCGGGAGAACTTTCCCGGGCTTCTGCCCGTCACCAACATTCCAACCTCCGAGAAGAGACTAGCAGAACGCTACGGAGTGTCAACTAGAGAATCAAAAATAATGTGAGGCATAAAGTGATAGCAGACTGTCAATCTGGCACGGTAAACGCTGAGCGATGCAAAGCATAGCAACTACAATTATTTAAGCTCTATGCCGTTTAAACGCACAGAAACAGGCTTTTAACGCGTCAGCACCCCGATCCGCTGTCATCATACCGGATTTTAGGAGCTAAGTAGACAATCAATAGGAGTATCAACGTCTTATAGAGATTGGCACGATTATTGAAGTGAGGCGACAGAATGCCCTATAAGTCATCCTTGAGCTTTCACGCCACAAAGCACAAGGGATGCCAGGTAAAGCCATGCAACACACAGAATGAAGCAATCAGGATGTTAGGTAGCCTGGGAGCACACAACATCCGTAGTAATTAAATCTGCGTGTGAGATATTCGGGCAGGTCCGCAAGTCTGAGCTTGACCTTGACCGGCGCCCGGCCGCATATCGCAGAGCATGTTGGAAGCTGCGCCCACGGCTGAAACCACAGTTGAAACAGTGTTTCACATTGACCCAGAAAATGACTCACAAACTGAGTTAAATCCTGAAACCGGTGAAACTCCGGTGAAAATCAGGGACCATGGCCCAGAGCTTAAAGAGCGGTGCAAAGCCCTGTATCTGCAAAACATTAGGCTTGGGTCCATCGTCAGTGAAACCGGGGTGAAGCAAAGAACCCTGAATACTTGGATACACCGCTACAAGTGGAACAGTCTGCTTGCCGCTACCCGTCAAACCCGTGAGAAAATACAAGGGAGGGTGCTGTCCATCCAGCCCAGCCCAGAGACCCCGGGAAGCAATGAAGCCCGGCAGACGCTGGCAAAAGCCGTCCAGAAAGCGGCCGGGAAGCTTGCCGAGCTTGACCCCAAGGCCACACTGAAGGATCTCCGGAAGTATGGCAAAGCCCTTGAGCCGCTTGTCCGCTCTGCAAAGATCGTCCACGGCTGGGGAAGTGAATCGGTTGGCGGAGTTGTGATGTCCGAAGTCCTGGGACATGAGCAAGAGCCGCAATCATCCATAGCAATCTCTGCGGATGTTCAGCAAGTCTCTTGTGGTCCGGACACCGCTACAGGTAGCGTACAATCGCAGCCGGTTTCGGCGCCGATACCACAAGATACGCAAGTCACTGTGCAGCAGCCTGTAGCAAGTCCACCGAACTAAGCACAACAGATATTGTGCGATCTGCCGGTCTGGATTGCCCTATAAACGGTCGGAAGTCGGATCCGCTGTCTTCACCCTCCCAATACCCCGAAAGCTCCAGGCGCCCAGCAATGCGTTAGCTGGTCCGGTGCGCTGGTAGTGAGTTGCACCCCACCCCACCCGGGCAAGAATTCTTTTCTAGACCAGCCCCAGCCGAGGTACCCCCACAGCCCCTTTTGGCCCCCGCCTGAAATTCACCCCCTCCCCTCGCTAATTTTTCTATTTTCTACCCTTATCAAAGAATCGAGGGGCTGGATTTTTGATTCGAGTTGTCCGCGGCGTCAGGCTCAGTTATCCGGAAATCCCGGAAACGTGGACAGCATTTCCAATCCACGCGGAAGATCTTCCTCTGTATCTGTATATGTGAACGACTTGTCCACTAGGTGTCCACGCATATCCACTGTTGACAATTCTGGATATGGGGTATAAACCTGCTCTCCAATGAATTGGGAACTTAGTCACAGGGCGGATCGGCGGGCCTTACCCATTGCGGACCGACATTATAACCGACAGAAGATTGGTGCTCCACAGTTCGTTCCCCCGGGCAGGTGTCTCGTATTGCTGACCCATATCGCTGACGCGTTGTGGGTTTCGTCTTGGCCGTTTGCTGAATACGTTAAACACAATTGGGCGGGCGCGTGGGTATGCTCTTGCTTTAGGAATGAGAGCGACATTTTGAGTTCTAAACTAATACGCGAAGCTTGCGCTGTGACGAGGTGGAAATGGGGTGACCCGCCAGAAATTGGGATGGTGACTTTCGTGAACACTGAGAAGGTTCGAAAAAAGCGAGACTGGGGTAGGTGTTACCTAAAAGCCGGGTTCAAGAACGTGGGAAGCACCAAGGGTGGTTTGGTGACTCTGATGCTTGAGCCAAAGGACTTTCCGATACCTCAACCACCATCGAACCACTTTGAACAAAGCTTATTGCTGATATGAACACTTGGACTCCGCTTTTCTCGAAGATTGTGGACTCATCCATCTGGGCTGAGCCGGATTACGTGGTAAAGATTTTCATAACAATGCTCGCCTTAAAGGACTCGGATCAGGTTGTTCGATACAACGCGTTCGCCCTGGCTCAGAGAGCGCACAAGACGGAGAAGGAGGTTTTGGATGCTCTGAATATTTTAAGCTCTCCAGATGATAAGAGGCTTGAACCGCAGCCGTTCGAAGGCAGGAGGATTGAGCGAGTCGAAGATGGCTGGAAACTTCTCAACGGACAGTTTTACGAGGACATGATGCGTGGGTTGAACCGCCGGGCTTACAAAGCGGCCAAGCAGCGTGAATACCGGGAAAGGCAGAAAGAGATAAGGCGAGTCAGGTCGGAGAACGACGAAAGGGAGGCGCGGTTTGTTCGGGCGGACGGGAATGGGGAGGTTTCAAAGGCGGATAGGATTGCTGCGGAGGGGTTGTAATTAAGCGTGTTTTTCACCGGATGCGACCCCCGGCATTAAGTTCCAAACGCCGTTAGAATAACCAAGCATCGGCATGGGATCTTTGCTAATCCCCGGATCAATGCGGTAAGGCACATTTACACATCACCTCCTTCCTTCGGACTTTCGGAAAGCATAGCCGCGTCTAAATCCCAAGGCTCAATCTCAACGATAACAAATCCTGGGTTCTTGTTGCCGCTGGAGTCCTCCTCTTTGACGTGCATGGTGAAAATCCCTTTGCCGTGAATTTTTAGACGCTTGCCGTCGAACTCACGAACACGCGGCTCGTCTCGGACCCACTCAGGTCCTGTCTTTAGCTCGTTCGTGCTCATCTCTGATGAAGCAAACGCTGTGTTTGGTTTTGGTCAGGATTCGGAACCCGTTTGCCTCTGACGCCTTCATTATTTTGGGTTCGTCCTCTTGAAAAATATTCCTAGCCCCAAATCCGTTTGGCTTGAAGTTGGATATCAGGATCGTCCTGCCTGCGTTTTTGAACTCTCCATCCCAATCGATCATTTGTCACCGCATCCATTTGGGCAAGGCTTTCCAAGCTGAGAGTATGGCCACTCCGATCCGCATGTGCAACAAACTACCGCTTCTGGAGTTTTGATCACATACTTTTTTTGTAAGCTGCGCTCAACATCGTCGAGCACCCTCTCTGATTCGATGGCTCTCTCCTTGTTCAGGTAAGAATCGCACCAGAAATCGCCGTGGGGCTCCGGAACAAACGTGCCGGTCTTGAACTCAGACCAGCCCTCTCGTGCATTCATTTCAGTCCATCCCAAAACAACGGGCGGATTTTTGTGGCACCAGCCAAAGTTGTCAGCGACGTTTTTCTCCCAGTAGTAGCAGTCGGCGCATTTTACGTTCATAGTTCGTTGGAGTTTAGTGCTGACACTCCTTCCTCAAATTTCCATGTGCCTTTGTAATCTGCCGGGTGCAGCTCGTCCCAAACCTGGAGACCATTGTTCAGCGCATAAAACCGTTCGCGTTTAGAACATTTGGCGCACAATCCGTGAATGAGATAACGCCTCTGGCGTCTGTCGTGACCAACCACAACCCACTGCCAATTATGCCGACAAAAGAGTTGTTTGAGTTTTTTTCAATTCATCACCGCCATGGTTCGCTCGATCTTCTTCAGGTCGTCAGCATTCGCGAGCCGTAGAGAAACCCAGTGACGATCTGGGTGCCGTGTGAAAATCCAGCCTGTCCATTCGCCTTCCTGGATGAACGCGACTTCGCCGTAATTCTTGTCTCGGAACTTGAAGTGCTTGTATGGGATGTCGATTGTCATAAAATTTGGTACGGACGGTCGGATTTGAACCGACGACCTTCTGGTCCCAGGCCAGACGCGCTGCCAGACTGCGCTACGCCCGTGTTAAACTAAACCGGAACGGGCAGTTGCACGATAGCGTTGCATCCCACCGCCGATTGAGGGCGCCCTGCCGTTCCGGAAATTTGGTGCCTGGGGCAGGAGTCGCGCCTGCGGGGGCAAGGTTATGAGCCTCGCTTGAATCTCATTCTCCCAGGTCTTGATGTGCGCACTTCCACCGATCGCCATGGTGCGCGGCATGGATTGAAAGGAGACCTCTACGACCGATATAATGAGCAAACAACCAGCACTGAATGCGACTCTTCCCCGCTCTGGTGGATTACGTTGAATCGTCGTCACGCCGCCACTCTTGCAGACTGTCAAAGGGGTGTCAACAGATTTCTAAAAATAATCGTTGACGGTTTTGGGGTGGGTGGGGTATAAACCCAATGCTCGATTGAGCCGGTGTGTGGAAACGCCGTGATTTGGCGCTAAGTCTGTGAAATCAAAGTTTGAAACTTCCGTGCGTGCCCTTGGCGAAAGAGGTCTCGTCTCTGCCTCCCGGCAGAAGCGCCAATCCTTTTCCACCGTCAGGGGTATGCACAGAGATTTCAAAATGTGAGCACGGCCTACGCTAAGATTTTTGAGTCGCTGTTTGATGGATCGCTTCGGGGAATGTCGGACCCGATTTTGGTATTTGTGAACATCCTCACCCACGCCAGGAACGGAATCGCCGACATCCACTTCAAGAAGATTTCGGATGAGACTGGAGTTCCGATCGACCGGGTTAAATCCGCCTGCTCATTACTCGAACAGCCCGATCCAGACTCGCGCACCCCGGACGAAGAAGGACGTAGGATAGTCAGGCTGGATGATCACAGGGATTGGGGTTGGAGGGTGGTTAATGCTAGAAAATACAGATTTTTAGGAGGCCAAGACGATAGAACAAAGGAGCTTACAAGAATCAGGGTGGAAGAATACAGGAAGAGGAAGGGTGAGAAAGCAGCGTTACGTAACGTTACGGAAACGTTACCCTCTGGATCTGGATCTGTGCCTGGATCTGTACCTGAAGGGGGTGCGGGGGGAACTCCGGTTGAATTTCCACCAGGGTTCCCGCCGTCTGTCGATGACGCTGTGTCTCACGCCGCATTCGTTGGATGCGATCCTGTTTTTGCTACGACCGTCTGGAACCTTGCGGCTGGGAGAGGGGGGAGAGACAGCCGGGACGTTCCGGTTAGACGATGGCGCAACTACCTCCAAACCCAATGGACTTACGAGCAAGAGAGAAGGAACAAAGAGAAGATTAACGGCACCAATGGACACTCCAGGGCTCCGTTTATAAACGAGCTTAAAGCTCAAATGGACGCGAAGCAGCGTCAAATTGATTCTCACATAGCGAACCCACAATCGATTACCTACCGAAAAAACTGCACGGACCTTGAAAAGGCGTCTCTCCGACAACTCAGGAAGGACATCGTGGAATTGAACAATCGGATTGCAAACGGAGGGAAGAGTGCCTGATTTAAAACACGCGAAACGTCAGGCGCCAGCTTCGGTTGACAGGCTTCCTCCTCACTCTTCCGAAGCCGAACAAGCCGTTCTTGGATGCATCCTTTTCTCACCATCAACAGCGGTCGCATCCCTAGCGACGTGCATCGAAGCCTTCAAGGACGGTGAGCTTGTTTTTTACGATCTCCGACACCAAACCATCTACCGCATCTGTCTTGAGCTTTACGAAGATCAGATTGAAATCGACGTTGTAACCCTTTCGGAGCGGTTGAAAATCTGGGAACTATTGGAGCAGGTCGGAGGGATCGTCTACATTTCATCTTTGCCTGACTCCGTTCCTTCGATTGAAAACCTTTCCGAGTACATTCAAATCGTAAAGGACAAATACGTTCTTCGCCGGATGATCCAAACGTGCACGGAAGTTGTGGGAAGAATTTATGATCACGAAGGCGAGATCGATGAGCTTATGGACACGGCGGAGAGGGATGTTCTCCGCATAAGCGAATCCAGAGCAGAGACAGTCAGCCTTTCAATGCCAGTTCTGGTTCATCAGGTTTTGGACGACATTGAGTCGGCACAGCACAACAACGGTCAGCCTTCAGGATTAACCACGGGGTTTGTTGATTTCGACAAGATGACGGGAGGACTAACGGCTGGCCAGATGATGCTTATAGCGGCTCGCCCGTCGATGGGAAAGTCTTCGCTCGCGATGAACATTGCTGAGCACGTGGCGTTAAATCTACACCTTGGCGTGGGTGTTTGCAGTCTTGAGATGACGGCAAAAGAGTTGACACAACGCATGGTGGCATCAAGGTCCAGGGTTAATCTCCGCAACATGAGGACGGGGTTTTTGTGCGAGGCCGACTATCCCAGAATAACAAACGCGGCCGGGTTAATTTCCCACGCCCCGATTTACATCGACGACACGTCGGGCCAAAGCATCCTGGCCATACGCGCAAAGATGAGGCGTTGGTGGCAGGCGCACGAGATCAAGCTTGGAATAATCGATTATCTGCAACTTGCAAACGCGCTGGGCAGCAAGCGCAAGTTTGAAAGCAGGCAACAGGAGGTTTCTGACATTTCTGTTGGTGTTAAGAACCTCGCGAAGGAGCTAGGAATACCGATCATCGCCTTGTCCCAGATGAACCGAGACTTTGAGAGGGAGAAGAATCGGAAGCCGAGACTGAGCGATCTGCGCGAGAGCGGATCGCTTGAACAGGACGCAGACATCGTTTGCTTCCTTTACAAACCACAGGAGTTTGAAGACGACAACGAAGACTTCGCTTATCCTGTTAACCTTCTTGTCGCAAAGCAAAGGTCGGGTCCAACTGGGGACATACCTTTGACATTCCTAAAGTCCTATACGCGATTCGAAAGCGCGGCTAAAGTTTCAGACGACGACGTTCCGCCACACCAGCAACCCGAGATCAATCTCAACAACAACCACGAACCACAGTATGCAGACAACGACTAAACCAAAAGAACCAGAGTACGAAACCGCCGCCGTCATCGAAAGCGGCATACCAATCCCACGCCTAGGCAACGCGCTTTGGGGTGAATATCGAAGGCTCATTGAATCTATGGAAGTGGGACAATCGTTCAAGGTTGATACGCAGCACAAACGCGACAGGATTCTGCGCATCAACGCGGCGGATAAGCATTCCACGGCGAGGGTTACGAGCAGGAGACTGCTTGACGGGAGCGGGTGGAGGATCTGGAGGATCGCATGAAATTGCTAATCGTCACAATTAAACCCGAAATTCCAATAACCGGAATAGAAGGCGGCGTAGCTGGACTAAATGATTCCGACATCAGGCAGATGAACGAACACTTAGAAAACGGTTGGTTGATTCGTGAGATTGTTCCAAACCACAAAGGGGCGATACTGGTCGTTCTTGAAAAGGATTAAATTATGATTTCTCACAAAGACATGATGGGTATAATCGCGACGGAGGCGATTGAAGGTCCGACTCAAAAACCAACACGCGATCTTGGTTCGGGCGCCTCTTTCCACCGAGGTAAGAGCAAACAGGACTATGACGGATTGATTTATCTCGCCGCGCCATACACACACCACAGCACGCATGTTAGAGACGCGCGTTTTCAGTCAATTAATAAAGCCGCTAGCGTTTTGATGCGAAGAGGATTTTTGATATTCAGCCCCATAAGCCACACGCACCCGATTGCAATGGCTGGATCGCTTCCGACTGGATGGGATTTCTGGAAAAGATACGATGAGACGGTTCTATCCTATTGCTGTTGCATGATCGTGTTGACGCTTCCCGGATGGCAAGAATCAAAAGGGGTTTGTTCGGAGATTGGTATCGCTAAGAGCATCCCAATTCCAATTCACTACGTTGGCCAAGAAAGCGTCTTTGATTTCAATCTATGAGCTACAAAACATTTTTGGAAAACAAGCGCCGATGCAATGTGCCAACGGGATTCGAGCCGCCAGAGCTACACGGAAAACTTTTCGATTTTCAAAAGGACATTGTATCGTGGGCATGCCGTCGTGGTCGGGCTGCGCTGTTTGAGGATTGTGGTCTTGGTAAAACACCGCAGCAGTTAGCATGGGCAAATCAGGTTCTTGAACACACAGGTAAAAACCAAATCATCATCGCCCCACTTGGAGTCAGCAGGCAACATGTAAGGGAGGGAAAGAAGTTTGGAATCGATGTGAACTTAGTTGCGTCAATGGATGAAGTGAAAAGAGGCATTTCGATCACGAATTACGAGAAACTTCACAAGTTCGACCTGTCTAAATTCGAGGGCGTTGTTTTGGATGAGAGTAGTATTCTAAAGAGCTACAGCGGAGCAACCCGAAACGAAATAATAGATAAGTCGTCTCGCGTCAGATATAAACTGGCATGCACGGCCACACCTGCCCCGAACGATTATATGGAACTTGGGAACCATTCCGAATTCTTAGGGGTAATGAGCCGCGTGGAAATGCTCGCCACATTCTTTATCCACGACGGGGGCGAAACGAGCAAATGGAGACTCAAGGGCCACGCCGAATCGGATTTTTGGAAATGGCTTTGCAGTTGGTCAGTCAATATCCGCAAGCCTTCCGACTTGGGATATGAGGATGGAAAATTCAAACTCCCTAAACTTAATCTTCACGAGCACATTGTTAGCTCAAAACAGCATCTTGAAGGACACCTCTTTGCGCTACCCGCATCGACATTGCAAGAAAGGAGAAATGCACGTCGCGCTTCGCTTAACGAACGAGTAAGAATGGCCGCCGATCTCTGCAACAACGAACAGTGGGTGTTTTGGTGTAATTTGAATCAGGAATCGGAGGCGCTCACCAAGGCTCTCGATGCTGAGGAAATCAGGGGATCGACTTCGGAAGAAGAACGTGAAAGAATAATTCTTGGTTTTCTTGACGGCTCGATACGCCGAGTTGTATCCAAACCATCAATCTGGGGATTTGGACTAAATCTTCAATGTTGCCATAATACGGCGCTTGTCGGCATAAGCGACAGCTATGAAGAATTTTACCAAGTTCTAAGGAGGTTTTGGAGATTTGGTCAGGAAAGAGAAGTGGATGCCCACGTCATCATTAGTGAATTGGAGGGCGCTGTCCTTTCAAACATTAAGCGAAAGGAAGAAGACGCCCGACGCATGGGTGACGAGATGATCGCCCACATGGCTAATATCAGTTCTGAACAAATCAAAGGCGCATCGCGTGAAATCGAAACGTATAACCCACAACAAGAAATGATTCTACCAAATTGGATATGACAAAAGTAATCGATCAAAAAGAAGGTAAAAATTGGAAGCTTTACCACGGAGATGCCGTTGAAGTCGTTCAAGGACTCCCAGACAACTCGATTGGGTTCACAATTTTCTCGCCAGCATTTGCGTCGCTCTATACTTACTCCAACTCAGATCGGGACATGGGAAATACCAAGAACGACGGCGAATTCCACGCCCACTTTGGATTCATTGTTGAGCAGCTCTACCGCGTTACAAAGCCTGGTCGAGAGGTCGCATTTCATTGCATGAACATTCCAGCAATGAAAGAGCGTGACGGATTCATTGGGCTGAAAGACTTTCGAGGGGATTTGATTCGAGCATTCCAAATGCGAGGCTTTATTTTTCATAGCGAACATTGCATTTGGAAAGATCCACTAATCGAGGCGACGCGGACAAAGGCGCTCGGGCTGATGCATAAACAACTGTGCAAAGACTCAGCGATGTGCAGGGCCGGGATACCGGATTACTTGGTTGCGATGCGCAAGCCCGGTGAAAACCCAGAACCAGTTGCGCACGAATGCGGGCTTTCTTGGTTCCATGGCGATGACCCGCCTCACGTTAAAGACGGCGTGTTATCCCATAACATTTGGAGAAGGTACGCATCCCCCGTTTGGATGGACATCAGACAATCTCACACGCTAAACAAGAATAAGGCACGCGATGAGCGCGACGAGAAACACATTTGTCCGCTTCAATTAGACGTCATTGCACGGGGGCTGACGCTATGGAGCAATCCTGGAGATGTGATTCTTTCTCCATTCTGCGGCATTGGTAGCGAGGGGTATCAGGCGGTAAAAATGGGAAGGCGGTTTTTGGGAGTGGAGCTTAAATATTCCTATTATCGCGAAGCGTGCCATTACCTTAAATCAGCCGAGGAATCACAGAATGAAATGCTGGAATTATGTGAATCGGAAAACGATTTCGAAGAGGAGGCCATGGAATGAAAACGCTCATTCAATGGCGAAACAAACCAAGTTCCGATCCCCCTCCCGAGTGCGTCAAGGGCTGGCATCATTATTCCGAGGCATCCGAATCTGAAGCTAAAGAATTCATGGAGCACAAAGCTTGGCGCTCTGCGTTCTTCGAATTCAGAATCGTTAAGGCGAAGGCGCCAAAGCGGGCTCGGGGTTCGTCTCCGGCTGATCCGCGTCTTCAGGCGGAGCGGTCTGGGCTCGTTCGGGTTTTGAGTGCAAAGCCGCAAAGTATTTCTCCCGAGCCTTCTGGTACAACGATCGAATCGTCTTCTTGTGCTCCCTCGCCGCCTCAACCGTCTTCTTCTGGTCCGAGTCAAGAGTCTGCACAAACTTGCGATCGTTCTCCTGCGAGCCAGTGAATGGCATTGCCGCGTACCGGGAGAAATAATCGTTGAGCTTTGAAACCGTGTATTTCTTTGAATCGACGAGATTCTTTATCTCGCGTGTTGCCCCGGCGTCGTCGGCATTCGAGATGGCCAGCTTTAACGGTCGAAGCGGATCCTTGTTTGAGTCGTAAATAAACTCGCTTTTCATTCCAACACCGTGTTGGTCCTTCCATTTCTGGGCGAGCTTGAAAGCCTCATCAGTGTCGGAGTAGCGACGAGCGTTTATCCCCATTCCATTTGCGATAGACTCCCAGATGCTTCTCTCTCGGCTGGAGCGAAGAGACACGGGCATCATTGTGGAAACGCCGTCCCAAATCTGTTCGAGCGCCGATCGTTTTCGGCCGAAGTAATCACGCCCGGTGGCCATTTCGAGCATCGTTCTGCCATAAACCGGATTTAGGCGAGACATCCAGAATTGAACAGGCTTGTCAATCAAATGGAGAATATCCCCTTGGACCGTTCGAAGGCTGTATGACTTGCCTTTGTAAACCATGCTGAAAAGGTTCTCAGGCTCAAGGTGTGGCTGCCCGTCCAAAAGTTGGTTTCCAACCCTGGCGATCGCATACATCGTCAACGCCCCAAGAATCAAAGCCGTCCGTTGCTCATTGCCGTGCTTTGTAAAAGCCTGGGCGACAAATCTTCCGCGAGCTTCAAGGAAGTCGGGTGCCAAAGCGATTATGCGGGACAGGTCTTGCGCTGTTTTGCTGCGCTCCAACATCGTGTAATTCAACTCGCCGAAAGCGGCGTTGGCCTGATTCGCTGTCATGTGGTAAACCTCGTCCGTCTTGAGCTTACCGGAGGCGAGTTCATCTTTAAACCGGACCTTGTTTCTCTCCAGCGCGTGAAGCGCCATCGTCATCTTGATCCTGGGGATGAAATCCTGGAAAAGGTAATCGTGGTAGCTCTGCATCACGTCCGACAGGCCCGGGATCAACCGCGACACAGACCGTCCAACCAAACCTTCTCCTGCGTGAGCCTCGCGATATTCTCCCCCAAGCGTGACCCCACCCTTCATCAATCCATCAACGTCGGGATTTGTGAAATCAATATCCTTCTCAAGATTCAACGGATTTACCCTGTGCTCCAAAGCATGAACGGCGATTTGAACCTGATGAAAACCAGAAAAGTCCAGCATGGTTTGTTTTACCGTGCTCGAAACCCCGATCGCGGTTCGGAACAAGCCACGTTTAACTTTGTTTTCAGTGAACCTTAGCGACGATGGCTTAAGTAGCGCGTCGATTCTTTCCACGTATTGCGGGTGAATGACAACGTTACCTTGAACATAAATTGGTTTTCCTTCCGCGTCCGTTGTTGCCCACTTCCACTTTCGGAGCGCGGAGTATTCGGGGCGTTCCTTGTAGTCGCTCCTTTCGTTTAGCGGGTTATTCGTCTCACGCGGTTTGAACGATGGGTTTATCAACGTCGCCTCGCGAACACCTTCCTCGTTTTCAATCGGTACGCCAAGGCCAGCGACATCGATAATCGGCCTCCCGTCTTGAGCGCGAAGCCCTGAAATCTTGTTGCCATTTTCGTCGGTAAATCCGATGACCCTCTTGACGAAGTTACGAGCGGCAATGGCGCGTGAAAGGCTGGTCTCATACGCAGTGATTCGCGGCAGGAAGTCTTGAACCGGACGAAACCCGAGGCGCTCAGCCTCCCAATCAAGTTGGAAGATGCGTTTCTTGGCCAGCGAAGGATTTCGGCTAAGGATTCCAGATTGTGCATAAGCCGCCATCTGCTGCGCCATCTTTGGATCCTTCTCGTAAATGCGGTGGATATAATCATCAACTCCGGACTCCAAAACACCGGCATCGATTGCCTCCTGAAGACGTGACTCGAAAAAGTTTCGAATGTTTTGGGCGGCGGTCAGCGCGTCTCCCGAGAGGTGCATGGCATCAGCGTAAGCCTGCTGATACTCAGGAGTGGTCTGCATGAAGCCCCAATGGAGTTCGTTTTGATCTCCACCAGCATCAACCCACTTGGCTATTGCGGCCCGTTGGCCGCGATCTGGTATGGCCTTCAAAACCTGCTTGGCGAACTTACGCACTCTCCACCCTCGCATTTCAACTTCGGCCGAAAGCTCCCCCTTGGCCCGCTTCAAATCATCCAGAGTGTCGTATCCTTTCCACTGCCGGATAATGTAATCTCCAGTTGACTTTAAGCCCGCAACGGCTCTTGAAACCGCGTCTTTACCGGCTGCGAGTTTTTCACCAACGTCGAAAGCCTCCTTTATCTTTTGCCCCAGCGGAACCTTCTTGCCTTCGATGTTCCGGAACGATTCTTCAAGTTGTTCAATCTGCGCTTTTGGATCCGGTCCTTGATAGACAGATGGCGATCCGGGGCCTTTCAACTTCGCCCGTCGAATCGCTTCCTTCTTTTCGCCCATGCTCTTAAACGACGAAGGATCCATCCCCAAACGGCGAAGCTCGTCATCCAATTCTTTCTTGGTTGGGCCTTTGGACGCCGCCCTTTCTTCGGCGCTACGTTCTTTAACCGGCTGAAGTTGAGCTTCAAGAACGACGGATTCTTCTCCAGTCTTTTCATTCTTAATACGAACTGGCTGTTCGCCATTCGCGATTTCAACCTCTGATGCTGGAAGGCGCTCAACCAGAGTGTGCAACTGAGGTCCGGCGTTTTTGATGCGGTACTTTTGTGACGGCTCAGTGATCGCGGTCGCGGAGGTCTGCGGGGTGACGGGTTTGGGAGGCTTCTCCTTCAGTTTGCTCTCCGGGTAAAGCACCTCTCCGAGATTGGTTTTAACAAAGTACGTCTGCTCTTCACCGGGCTTCTTTGGTCCCGTGCCAGCAATCTCACCCTCTCTTGCCGTCGCTCCTTCTCCAGCAACAACCATTGTTCCGGTCGCGAACTTCGGAGGATTTAAATCCCCCGGGCCTTGATAATGTTCCGACTTCGGTTGCTCACCCTTGGCCTCCACCTTCGGCTCTTCTTTCGGCAACTGTTTTTCCAGCTCCCGAATTTCCTCACGGATTTTCTTGGCTTCGTTGTCATAGGTTACAGCCTCTTTGAAAAGCTCATCCCTTCGATGGCGGGATTCAAAAGCTCGTTCCTGCGTCCTAACACGCAAACGCTCTAGTTGATCAACCTTCTCTTTTAACTGAGAAATTCTGGATTTGATTCCGCTGGGAGAATCTTCACCAAGCAACTCAAATTGTCCCGCCGCAGAGGTCAACTCGTCATAACGCTTGGTTTCTTCCGTGGTCAAAGGCTCTCCACCCTCTTCCCTGGCGCGACGGGCTTTAATGCTCAAATCTTGAAACTCATCTTGCTCGGCCTTAGTTAAGGCGCGTTCTTGAACTTTTGGCTTGGGTTCAACGGCAGGCTTTGTGGGCTCTGAAGGAGGAGTCTCGGGTGCCTTATCAGGCTCTGGTTTTGGTTCGGGTTGAGGCTCCGGCTCGGGTTCAGTTCCAAACCCAATATCCTCTTCCTTCGTGGGTTCGTATTTTTCAACGTGAATCGACTGCCCCTCTGAAATCTTCTGCGTTCCAAACTTCCTGCCGTCTTTAAGCGTTACGTCTCCAGTGTCAGCGTCAACGCCAGTGACTTCCACGCGCTCACCATCGACTTCCATCATGTCGCCGACTTTGAGTTGGTCGGCTGAAACGCGTTCTTCGCCTTCGGCTGTGGCCTTCAGCCAGTCTTCATGCTGCTTGGCTTCCTCGGCCATGAAGGCTTCTTCGCGTTTAGCTGTCGCGAAGGCGTTCGATCTCGCCTTGCTCGCGGCCTGCATCGCGGCATGAAGCTCATTAACGGAAGGCTCTTTGAGATAACCAGCTTCGTAAGCTGCTTGCGCCACACGATCTGGGGGTTCGCCGCTATCATCAAAAACAATGTTGTGGTGCGGTCTTTCGAGTGGCGCCGAGTCGTCCCAAAGAGATTTGTTGGCCTGGAACTTGTCCTTCCCCCAAAGGCGTTTTGCGGCCGACTTGGAGAGCATTTTCATGTTCTCCTCCATCCACGAAAGGATGTCGGGTCCGTTAAGCTGTGTTTCGGCAGCGAACCGGCGACGGCTCCCGGAAGCTATCGAAACTCGCGTCTTGCCTTTTTTCTCAGGAGGCGCGACAGTCCCTCCGGTCCCGCCAGCCAGGGCGCTCTGCTCCGGTGGGGCATCGCTCGACTGTGCGGGGCTTTCTTCTTTTAATCCCGCGTCTTTAAGCTGGTCGATTATTTTAGCCTTATCAACGCCTTCCCCCCAGGTGGATTGGTCCAGTCGAAGCTCACCGGTCATCCCATTCACGCCAACGGTTGACACCTTCAGGCCTTCGGGGGCCTTCCCTCCAGAAAAAATGTCCTGCGGATTTCCAATGGAATGAATTCCCCGATCATCGCTGTAAACATTAACGCCAGCGGTCTTGTCCCCCTTCATGCTCTCGGTGGATAAAGCCTTCTGGAACTGCTCTTTTATCCTGTCGCGTTCATTATGTTTGTTTCTTTGGGAAATGTCCTCCTCCGTCATTATCTCCGGAAGCTTGTCGGTCAGTTCGTTTCCGAACCTTGCAACCGACTTCAGGGCTTCGTAGCGGCTTGGGAACAACTCATGTCCCCAAGGTGCGAGGCGTTGATCGTCTTTAAAAAGCTTAGAGAAGGTGGTAACTCTCCACCCGCCTCCCGGGTCGCGAGTCACGGCGTAATGCGTCCCCGTGTCGCTCCTGAAAACAATCCCCTTATTCTGAGGCTGTGCTGCTTCCCAAGCCTTCAAATCCTCATCATATTTCTTCCACTTCTCACGCTCTTCAGCGAACGCGTCTTTCAACGCTTTGCCTTTTAAACCTTTAGTTTTTGTGAGAATGGATTCCGGTCGCTTTGGAAAAGCTACATCCGGTTTCTCGGATGCTTCGGATTTTTGTGCTTCGGATAGCCCCCCTTCGGCTTGTGGCTGAACTCCTCCGCTACTTTGTGGCTTGGGCACTTCCCGTGAGCCTTCTCCGGGTTGTGGCTGCACATCGCCATGAACCGCTGCTGTCGGGCTGACTTCGCTGGCATTTTCTTCCTTTGGTTTAGGTTTATAGAACTCAACTTCGTCGGAGTGTAAAGCCCCTCTCTGAGGCTCATTCAAAAGCTGTCCGTTGGCCCTGGCGATTAATTCCGCCTCATCCCGCGACACATACCGCTTTTCGCCGGTTTCCGTGTTGATAACCTCAAAACCGTATTCGTCTCCGTGTCTTTCGGTCGGGATCTTTGGAGCCTTAACGCCTTGCGCATTTGCCGCTTCAATGTGGTTTTCGCCGGTCGTTGTTTTCCCAGTTTCGGGATTTGTGTAGGAGGCTGCCGTGATTCGGTCGGATGTGACTGCCGATTCTGACGGGGTGCCTTCTTGCGCTTTAGGGGTGGCTTGCGGCTTTTCCGGTTCCGATTGGGTCAACACCCCGGATTTCGCTTCCGGCGATTCCTGGGGCGTTTTAGGAGTTCCCTGGGTTATAAAAGGACGCGTTGAAAGGTCTTCGGTGCCTTCCTGTAGAAAACGAGGCTCACCCTTGGCCTGCTCCTCAACCGCCGCTGCCGTCATCGGGGCAACTGGCTCGGCATTTTTTGCCGCATTCTTGAGTTGCTGTTGCGGATCCTGTGGCGGAGTGTGGATCGTCGGCTCTTGGCCTGGAGCCACGGTTCCGGCCTTCGGCCTAATCCCCCTGTATGTTCCGTGGCCCAACAAGGCAGCAAACACGCCCGTTCCAGCAATATCCGTGATGGCCTTGAGCTTTTGATTCCGGTCAAGTTGGGTCCAATTCTTGTGAGTCTCTTGAATCTGTTGCCCGAGAGAATTGAGCATGTCGGCGGTGAATGCCCCAGCGGTCGCAACCGGAGCGACTGCACCCGTGACCGCACTGGCTATTCCTGCCGTTGATGTGAAAAATTCAGGCACCCCAAGTGCAATATTTACAGCCTCTTTTCCAATAGCCAACGCAGGGTTGTCTTTCGGAGAGATGGTGAACCTTGGCGCCGTTATTCTCGGATTGGATAATTCCTCCTCAACAGGCGCGATTGTTTCTCGAAAACCCGCAACGTGCTTCGGAGGTCCACCGTATGTGGTGGACATTTCTCCCGTTGCCGGTTGGCGAGGAGTAATGAACTTCGGCTCGGCTCTTTCCGCCTCGATTTGCTCTCGACCAGCCTGAGCAGCTTCCCCAGCCGCAGGATTCGTCAAAACTTTCAAGAACCCACCGATCCCACGTTGCGCCAAATCAACACTTTTCTTCGCGACAACTCTCTCGAACTCGCTTTTGAAATCTGAGTCCTTAAGAAAGTCAGGCTTCTTGTCGGCGAGGTACAGTGTTAATTCATCATCCCCAACGTCTTTGAGGCGGGGATCTTTGGAACGGACATAATCAAGAACGGCGCTCATTGATTATCTCAAAAGACCAAAAGGGTCTCCGGTTGGATTCTGTATTTCATCGTACAACTTGCCCAAATCTTCCCTTGTAGCTTTCGCTGCAGCATCTTTATCAGAATCAGAAACTCCACGAGACATCCACTTGTAAAGTTGGTTGAAGTGTTGGTTTATGTAAGATTCCCTCGATTGTCTTGGATCCGGGTTTGAAATGGACGGACGGGGTACGGATCGGGTTTCCGGAATAGACTTCCGATCTCTGTTATCGGAAGAACCGGGATCGGCAACCGAGTTGTTGGAAGTATTGGATTTCCACTTCTGGAAATCATCGAAACTGATGTCGTTTGTAGCGCCTGGAACGGTCTGTTTAGCCTCGTTCGTGGAAACTGACGCAGGAGGGGTGAACGGCATCGTCTTGGATGGAATACCAGCCGCAGCATTCCTCTGGTCAACGCGGTGATAAACTCCCGACAAAAGCCTTTCAGCCTTTGCGGCCGTCATCGCTGGAGTCTCGTCATCTGGAGCATTCTTGCGGAGCGTTGTCCACACGGTATTGAAATGCCGGTTGATGAACTCCTTTTCGCCAAGGGGCGCACCCTTGCCGTCAGTCCTGCCAAGCTGCTTGAGCTTTTCGACATCGATCCTGCCTTCCTGTTTCATGCGCTCAAGTTCCTTACGATTCTCCTGGCGTTGAGCCTCCACCTGTCCACGCACTTCACCGCGCTTCTCTTCAACCTTGCGCTGCTCTTCACCGCGAATCCTGGCGACTTCTGCCGCGTTAGGCTTGTAACCAAAAGCCCTCTCGGGATACTTCCCGCCTTCGGTCATCGCGTCATTGTAAATCTTGAGTGCCGCAGTGCTGGGGGTTGTTCGTCGCCCTTGACGATCAATATTCCAGCCTTGGTTGGGAAGCTCGTCAATCGCGGATCCAACACCGACAGGAGCAGCAGCCACAGCTTGATCAAACGCTGTTGACGTTTTCTGATTCTCAAGGTTTATCTTCGCGTTGTCCTGTCGCAATCGCTGGGCCTGTAGCATCATCTGTTGCTTCTCAAGCTGACCAATGACCTGAATTCCTTTACTGGATTCAACTACAGGAGGAACAGCGTCGGGGTTGGTCTTCAACTCTTCCTGAAACTTTGAGATCGCAGGCAGATCTTGGCTCGTCCAAGCGGCCATGTCTTTATTTGTCGCGTCCAATTGTTGCCACTGACTGGCAGCCATCGCCCAACGAGAGACGGCTTGCGCTTCAAGGTTCTTCTCCTTCACGCGCCACATTGGGTCGGCTTGATTCATTCGGGCTTCAGCCAAGCCTTGTTGAAAGCCTTTCATGCCGTCGCCATCCTCGTTCTTTTGAAGCCCGAGAAGACCGCCAGCCAAGACGGTGCCGATGCTTTCTCCAAGGATCGCGTTTTCGTTCCGCACGGACTGCATCCACTGCGGGAGTTCTGTGCCAGCAAAGATGTTCGCCATTTTGTTACCTCTTAAGCAAATCCACCAAATCCACTCATGTCAGTCGAACCGCTTCCGGCGCCCATGCCAGAGTCTCCCATATCCATGCCGCCTCCGCCCGCGTAGTCACTGAATCCGCCACTGTTACTGGCTCCAAATCCACCAGAGTCAACACCCGCCACATCTTGCACGCCAGAGCCTTGAACCGGGTAAGTCCCGGCGTGCTGAATTCCGGAAGAGTCACCGCTATACATGGAAATCGCCGTCTGCACAGCCTCCTTAAACGCCTGAGCCCACATTGCCGGTTGGGCGTTGATCTGATTCTGCATCCACTGCCGTTGAAACTGCTGCACGTTCTGCTCGTTGTCGGTCTGGTACTGCTGCATTGGAGTAATGAACATGCTCGAAACGTTGATCATCGAGGGCTCGTAAAGAGCGGCAGAATTGCGCGTCCAGTTTTCGAAAGAGCTTAAACCTTGCTGCGTGAGGTTAAGGCTGGTCAGCCCGAGGTCTCGCGCAACGAGATCGCCGTGAGCGCCACTCCCGCCGTAGCCTCCGCCGAGAGCCCTCGCCGCATCGGAATTCTGTACTTGCTGAGCAACATCAGTCGGGATTTGCCCTTTCAATTCAGAGGCAATGTTTCCGGTTGCGGTCTGAACCATTGAGCTATATCCCGGGATCGCCTGCTGAAGCATCTGGTTAATCTGGTCAATGCTGAATTGGTTTGCCGAACCAACCAGATTCTCAGCCGCGGGGAGGGCGGCTTGGTTGTTTTTTATCGCCGTCTGCTGCTCCGTTCCAAGGTTTAGGACGGGCAGGTTTGGTACAACAGGCTTACTCCCCAGCAACGAATCCAAGAACGAAGGCATAAGTTTTAAACCATTGGTTCAACCGCTAAATCTGTTGAGTAACCGCTGCCGGTGAAATTCATTCCAATCTCACGACCGGCGCCGAGATAATGATCAAGTTCGTAATCCAACTCACCGACCGCACCGCGAATACGAATCTTGGTCTTTGGGTCAACCCCACCATCCCAAAGGATTGAAGCAGTTACCCAATCGGATTCCTCTTCTGCTTTAATCGCCCTCGCACCAAGCTTTAGTGCGGCGATATTTTGAATGACTGGGTAATCCGTGATCTTTCGGCACGGGATGAATGCCAGCTTTCCGATAAGCTCAACTGTCGTAATCGTACTGTTTATGAACGGGATTAGGTAACGCTGATACGAAGGAGAAGTCTCCCAATATTGATAATTGCTGAGAAGCGTCCCGGTAATTCCACCAAAATAAATCCACCACTGGCCGTCGAGCGCGGAGGACATATCCGCATTTGTTGGGGGTTGAACAGCCGTGACTTTACTGAAGGAGTTTACCGTATTTGTACCGGCTCCCTGAGAGAGGGCCACAACTTCACCATCAGCCACAACACCCCCCTGCGTCGTTCGAATCCAGTTTGGAGGGGTTGCGGTGTCCCAGCCAAGAACGAGCACATTTTTACCAACGTCAGTGCTCTGGTCGCACTTCAAGGTTAAAACGCCTCCCGGCGAAGGAATATCGACCATGATTGGTGAATTGCCTTGAGCCAACACTTCCCACACGCCGGAACCATTCGGGAGTGTCGAATCGCGTGTAGCCCAACCATACTCAAGGAACTCGTATATCGCATCGTGCAACGGCGTCACTTGGCGTGAGATCGCAACCTTTTCAGGAGTGTCAACCTGTGGCGGAAGAGCGACAATCTGAGAATTCGCAGCGATTGTAAACCTACCCGTCGTTCCCCAATACCTGCCTCGTTTCAAAAGCCGGTAAGTTGATTCATTCAGGAACGAGTAAAACCGAGAGTCGGTCGGCGGAATGTTGATCAGTTCGCAAAAGCGACTGTCGTTCTGAATCATTGCTACGTTTGTGCGAGGCGAGCCCATGAGATTAGCTTGCTTGGTAAAACCCGCGAAGGGTCCTTTTAATAAAGAACACGCCCAAGAACGGAGGAAGGTTTTGGTGGCTTGTGTTTATCGTGTTCGTTCCGGGGCTTGGTCCGCCACCATATCCGGTTACAACATCGGCCTGACCATCGCTCGTCGTGTTCTGAAAAACACCGTGATCCGCCGTTCCGTGCTGAACCAAGCCTTGGTGGACAAGGTGAGTGTGTGGAGGGATTTCCGGAACAGTCAAAATGTGGCGCTCCTCACCAGACTGCCCACCGCTCGTAGTGCTTCCGCCTTGAGTAATGCTGTTGGCGGGATTGCCGTCGTACGCGACTGAATTTGTTCCAGCACCGATGGGCATCTTGAAATCGAAGTTGTGATCAACCTGCCACATTGCTCCGGTCGTTGAAGTCGGAGGTGTCACGGAAGGATCTGTACCGTCGCCTCCATCAAAGGCCCAAACAGAGGCTTCGGTTCCGGTGTAGATTTGACGCACATTGCTGGACGCGGGGATGGGATGCGGCCGAAACCAGCCTCCAAGATAGATGTAGATTCCCTCCAAGTATCCGCCAACCGTCCTCACCCAAACAGCATCCTGATCCGCTGGCCCTGGCGCGTTGGGTGAAACGATGACTTTTCCGGTCGTGTTGACAGTGCCGGTCAGTAGCGAGATGATGTCGTTGGCATACTGTTGAGGTGAAGTAAAACAGTATCCGATTTGGAAGGGTGCAAGTGTGAATTGGACTGTTGCGCTCATTTTAAGATTTTACGATGTGATCGAAGTAGCACGGCGAGAAACCGACATTCGTCACGAGATTATTCCTTAGTTCAACCCACGTGACGCCAACTGCCGTTGTTGTGAAAGTCGGAGAATTAATTGTAACCCATCCGGTTCCAGATGGTGCGAACGTCTCGATGTCGGCATTGATACCGATAGCCGGGTTCGCCTTAATCACCATGGAAGGGCGAGGGTTCTGGTTAATCGCGTGGAGAACGTTCACGGAAATGATGTGCTGACCTATCCCCATCGCCCAACGGAAGCGCCACTTGCCGAATGAATCCAGCCTCAAGCACGGGGTTGCTGGATTTCCTTGCGTGAAATCTTCAGATCCAAACACTTCATACTCTCGGCCACACACAATACTTTCAAGCCGGGCTGAAGGCCTGCCGATACCTGGAGACGCCTTGGTCAAAATTCCATTGTACGCCAAACCGCTTCCCCGCGAGGCGGCCTGGGCCACGATGAGCATTCCTGTGGTTAGACCTCTTACGGCATTAGCCATTAAGTATTGACTCCTGAAATAGTTTGTTTCAAAATGGTAATGGAAAGATTATGAAAAACAGACCAGGAAGACCGGATTCCAAACCCAACCCCAAACTCATTCTCGCGCAGCTTGGATACTCTGACACGATTGAGAAAAGATTTTGGGCAAAGGTTGATTTTTTGGGTTCCATTCCAGCGCATAGACCAGAACTTGGGGTGTGCTGGGTTTGGACTGGATACAAGATGCTTGGGTACGGCCAGATCGGTCGCGGGGGTAGAGGTGACGGGCTGGAGCTTGCGCCGAGAGTTTCCTGGCACATCCATAATGGCGCAATTCCAGAAGCTACGCCATGTGTGTGCCACAGTTGTGATAATCCAGCGTGTGTAAGGCCGTCTCATTTGTTTCTCGGAACACACGCGGATAATGCTCACGACAAAATCACTAAAGGCCGGGTTGTTCTTGGTCCGCCTATGCGAGGTGTCAAAAATGGAAACAGCAAACTTACTCTGGAGCAAGTGCATGAAATACGGGCAGCACCGCATGTTTTTAGTAGCCGAAAGATGGCTGCTAAATACGGTGTAAGCCAGCCAACTATTTTGAGGGTTATTAAACACGTTACTTGGTTTTAGTTAATTCGTCTCCAAAGTCGCGGAAATCTCAATCATAAAAGTACCAGATGCGGAGACATCGCCTGTGGGCTTTATAGCGATAAAAGACCGTCCAGCTAGATCCCCTATTCCAGTAAAAGTCTGAAGGTGGTTAATGCTGGTATTGGGGTGCAGTGTGTGCCAAAACCCACGCATTCTTCCGCGAATGTTGTTGGTGGGCGAGGTCGTGGGATCTGCAATCCAAACGGGAGAAAGATAGAGTCCACCTTCTTCTGGGTTAGGAAAAGGAACGATACCTTTCAATACAGTCGCTCCACCGCTTTTAGCGTTATCTCCGGTAGCCGAAACATTTACCTGGCTTCCCACGCCGGTATATCCAGCAGGCATTGAAGCGGAAGGTGTTGGTGTCGCTATGCTCGCGCTAATAGCCCCAAGATTTTCCACACCGCCTGTTCGGGTATATGCCTTCACTAGACTTCTAAAACTGTCATTTGTTTGTACAGAGTAAATTTCCCCAAAATAACAACCGCACCAGGAATTAGAAATGCTACCGTTACCCTGACAAAAGAAAATCAAAGTCCTTGAATCAGCAAACGCAATCCAACTTACCGGGCCGTAAGCGCCCTTTGGAAAACCAGATCCAGTTGCTCCGAATTGACCCGTACCGGCGTTGTATGCACTCATTGATGTGAATCCAATGCAATCCGCATACTGGTATGTAGAAGCAATTTGGTTATCAACTACCTGCATGTAGTGCCGCACCCCGGACGGTGCCTGGTAAACGGAAATGTCGGTGCCGTTGGTAAAGGCTTTAGTCCATCCCGCCGATGGTTTTGTGCCATACCCGTTAACTAGTATTGCGTCCAAAACCGTCAACAAACTGCCATCGGCTTGCGTTAACGACGGGGCTGATGCGTCGGTGCTAAAGTATTGCGTATATTGATTTCCCATAGCGTTTAATAAGTATCTGATTTTTCAACGAACGGCGCAGCCTCAAACCAAATCGAAAAGTCTTCATCCCCGGACTCACAAAGGACCGGAGCGCCCTCAAACCATACAGAGAACTCGTTTAGGGAGTTGCATGTCACTGATTGCGGCGGGATTGGTGCGTCTGGAACCAAAACAAACGGGTTGTCTGGACAACAGGCGGCACCAACGCACGCATTCGAAGAAACAGGAGCGTTGCCCACTGTCGTAAATGGGCTCGGCGGGCAACAAGTTACAGACGGGCAACTCATGGCGCGTTCCTCTCGGGGCTCAAAGATTCAGGTTCGTCCAAAGCGTAAATTCTCAACTGCCGAAGATTAGCATAGCCTGAAAGCTCCAGGCGCAATTGGAACTCGTAGCCTGTACGGATCTTTCGGCCAAGGATCGGATCGAAAGTGTCGGGAGGCATGTTAAGCTTAACCGGCACTCGCACTTGATCCCGGTACGTTATTGGACCAGTGCAAGCGAACGGCCCGCAGTCAGCATTCTTGGCGCACGGAGCGATTGTCTGCCAAAGGTTCCAACAGGAGCTTTCGTCGCTTCGGAATTTAATCGTGCCGTTTAAAGTCCCTGAAAGGCTCGAAAGGATTAACCTCGCGGTCTCAAGTCGCTTGAATCCGTCGTTGTCACCGCAATTGTAGCTTCGCGTGTCAATCGTCCAATTGATCGGAGCGTTCCCTTCATCAAATCTCTCACCGGGAATTATCTCCCAAAGGTCGATTTGATTATCGTCGTTGAGGCTGTAGATGAAGCACCGCTCAATACCATTCACCCAGCCTTTGAGGATCTTCAGAATTCGAAGTCCGGACCAAACCCCCTCCCAGCACGGAGCAGCCTTTCCGCGAAGTCCAGAAACGAGGTTTAAATCGATAACAACAAGCCCGCGATGCCACACGCCGTATTGCGAGTTCACCGGGCTAACCGTCATCAAAATGCGGTTGTCGAATAGGACGGCCGACCCATTTTCGAGCAAAGCTTGCGCGTCGAACGACAGGATCTCGTCGATCTCAGAACTCATCGCCGTGTTGCCCAACGATCCATTAAACTGCCTTTGTGCCGCTTGGTAGCT
>JAGWWT010000068.1 GCA_018970245.1 Patescibacteria group bacterium | reverse complement strand
TACCGCTCGATCTGGATCTACAACAACACAAGGATTCATTCTTCACTCGATATGGCACCGGTTCAGTTTGCTCTAAAAACCGCCGCGGCGTACAATTCTCAATGCAAGATTAGTGTCTGAAGAAAAGGGGGAAGTACAAAGCGACACCGCGAGCAGACCCGCTTGAGCCCGCTATTCACACGACTGTTTCTTGATGCCGCTACTGCCTCTGGTCTTGGTGAGAAAATAAAGACGAAAGGACAGCGCGTGCATCCAGCCTTCATTTCTGATTGGATGACGGACAACATAGATACCATCGCTGGGACGCATCTCACTGCTAACGCCGAGCTTGATACCGCAAGCGACATGGACTTGCAGAGGCTTTTTGATTACTTCGTTCGTAAGAGCCTGTCGCCACAGTTCCATCCAGAGGACCGCTCCGTAGGCCGTGTGAAGGAAGGTATATACCAGTTCTTCAGTAAGCACATGAAGCTAGACCGAGTGGCAGATTTTCAGACTGTCATCAACATCGTCTTGAGTGAGGACAATAGACAGCTCTTTGCCGATGCCATTGATGCGGCCAAGAGAGAATACATCGCCGATACCGAGAGGAAGGACAAAGAGCTTGCCACGGAAGCATGGGATGTCCCAGAGAAAATCGTCTACGGCTAAGGTTATGTCGAAACGGATGCAAAGAAGTCGGTCATGCAACCTTTCCATTCCGATGAGAGCTGGAAATCAGAGAGCAAGTTCATTGATTTCTTGGAGACATCCCGCAATGGTGTGTCGTGGTGGTTCAAGAATGGAGTGCGAGATGCCACCTTCTTCGCGGTCCCGTACTCACAAGGAAAAGATGAGGCTCCGTTCTATGTGGACTTCGTGGTGCTCCAGAAAGATGGCACCATCGGCCTCTTTGACCCTCATGGCATCCATCTCGCCGATTTCGGCGCGAAGTCTGATGGCTTGCAGGCGTATATCTCTGGCATGAAAAAGAAAGGCTGTAAGGTCGTCGGTGGCATCGTCGCTAATACGGACCCTCGCAACCACTCTGGTAGCTGGATGCTCTATACAGGCAAGGGCAAGGATGCGAAAGAAGGCGACTGGAGTGGCTGGGTACAGTTGGAGTTATAGTGAATGTCGGGGTGGGGTACGCTAAATAAGCCTGAATGCAGGCCATTTCTATGCTATTGACATATAGTGTCAATGGTAGTATAATTATTAGGTAAGCTCATTGATAGATTACTTGCGATAGCCATAGCCACAAGGCCCTGATTTTCGGTGCTTTCTGGCTATGGCTACCAATGTGGTGGTCCTCTGGCATAAACACAAACAAAACTACCCTAGAAGGGATAGTGTCAGAAACGAAAGGAAATTGTTATGAAAAACATGACAGGTGGACAACTCACCCAAATCTACAACATCGCCACCCAACAGGGTTGTGGACAGGATGAGGTTCAGTTCCTCATCGAGTCGGGCTATATGGCCGACTTCTTCGCAGGGCGGTGGCAGGAAGTGAATCGGACCGACTTTCGCAAGCTCGGCCGTCTCGCTCCTGAAGATTTCGGCGTCAAACCCGATTTCAAAACCTTCCGCACGCTGAAGCTCGGCACTGGCCTCAAAACCGCCGACGACTTCCGCAAAGCTCTGAAGAAAGCCGATTGCAATATCGGCGACTGGGGCAACGACATCCTCGACAAGCCCGCCTTCAAGGTGGCCGAAGCCGAAACGGAAGTCGAACTGGTCGTGGTCTCCAACGCCGAGCTCGGTTTCGAGAACGGTGCGACAGTGAAGAAAACCTACGCCCGCGCCAAAGAACTTGGCCTCGAGCTCTGTCCGAATGAAGTTGGTCCGCAACTGCGTTTGCAGTATAAGGACCAGCCCAAAGGTGAATGGCTCCTCGTTGCGATGGAACCCATTACCGACTCGGACGGCAACCTCAGCGTCTTCTACGTCGAGCGGCGTGGCGTCGGCGAGCAGTGGCTCAGCGGCTACGGCGGCCATCCTGGCCACAGGTGGAATGCGTTCGCGCGTTGGGTCTTCCTGCGTCGCAAGTAGTTCTCGGGACTTGGGTACTCGGTCCTTTTGGAACCTTTGCCCTTTGTCCTTCGTTATGTAACGCTGGAGAGCGTTCGACAAATACTTCACCCCTTGAGCAATCTGGCTCGAGGGGTTTGCTATTTGTGATAAAATATCCGTGGCGATAGGTGAATACGCGGGAGATTACGGTTTCCTGCTACCGAAGCCAGTATCCATGGGTCGAGAGTGCCTGCGATTACGGTTTCAGGCAGAGTGGCTCATGCAGAAACTTCAAAAAATGAAGCTACTTGGTACGAGGTGCTAGGGCATTATAGATGCCGAATGCGATACAGCCTCAAGAGTATTCGAGGGGCAGTGGTGGCCCTCCCCCCGAATTTCATACACCGATCTTGCATAATTAGTAGTGCTAATATATGCAATCATGGCAAAACAACATCGTGTGGCTCCTGACGTGAAGGAGCAGATCATTAATCGCATCAAAAACGATGGCGTAACGG
>JAGWWT010000006.1 GCA_018970245.1 Patescibacteria group bacterium | reverse complement strand
CACCCCCACGGCGACGTTTACCGCCGCTCCGACGCTGATTGCCGGGGCTTACCCTGCGCCGACCCCTGGGATTGGAACGAACACGTTCCTCATGCCGATCATCGGTTCTTCGGCGGCTACGGTGACTTCGTTGGTCAAGTCGTCCCCGGGGCACATCTATTCCGTGGACATCTTCAATCCGTCCCTGGTGTACGGGATCGAAGTCAAGCTCTACAATACGGTGGCTACCGGATTTATCTCTCCGGCGAACTGCCTGGAAACCTTGTGCATGAACCAGATCACGGCGGCGGCGGGATACCAGTCCGGCGCTCCGGTGGGAAGGTGGCCCAACGGAGTGACGTTCAACAACGGGATCGTGGCTTCGGTAACGGACTACAGTCCACCGTATGTCTTGAACACAGGAATAGACCATATTCCTACAGGCGTCATCGTGACGCTGACTGACAACTGAGGTTACTATGAAACTACTCTTGGTGTTTTTGCTGACTTCGACAGGACTGCACGCGGTTGGGTCGGCCTCGGGATTGCCCATGCCAAATGCCTCGAATACCGTGGCGTCCACTACTTCCTCTGCCGGAGTGCTGGACGCTGAGGTGTTCAAACTCCAGAATTCCAAATGGGGATTCATCATTTGGAACAACGGCCAACGCCTGCGGGTGAATGCCCACTTCGACACCAAGGCTAAGGCGACTTCGGTCGCGCTTGAAGTGCTGTCCAGGGAATATCGACGCTTGGATCGTAAAATCAAGCCTTCACCAACCGCCTCACCGACGCCATTACCTACGGCGACCGCCACCCCCACTCCGGCGGCGCGATGAAGAAACTGCTGTTCGTTCTTCTGGCGATTTCTTCCAGCGCCTTCGCGGCCATTTCAACCATCGTGGCTCCTGTGACTTTTCAGGGGATTGGGGTTGCTGGCGGTACGCTGACACAAAGTTTTACCACTGGGACAGGTTCGGAGACGGCCATTATCGTCGATGTTTGGGCGGCCGCCGTAGGAAGCGGGACACATGATGACAATGTTACCGGGGTGACTTGGAACGGTTCGTCGCTTACTTTGGCGGTTGATCGAAACGCCGGAGCTGGAACGACGAATGGGGACGCTTCTGTATGGTATCTCCTTAACCCGGCATCCAGCACAACGGGGAATGTCGTGGTCTCTTTTGAGAATAGCGGCACGATCATATTGTCGAGCGGACAATGTGCAGTGAAAGAACTTGGAGGCGTAAATCAATCATCTCCGATTGGAGCCACGAATAACACGCCTTTTGGTTCCGGGGGCAATCAGACCACTTCATTGACTACGCTTGTGTCTAATTCTTGGCTTGAGTCCAATGGAGGTATGTCCTCTACCTCTGGCGCGACGATCACATTGGACACTAATTTAGTGAATAACACCTGGAATATCAACCAGGCTACGGATTCCATCGCGGCGGCTGGCGGAAATGAAACGACTACATCGACTGGATCGTACAGTGTCACCAGCAATTATACCGGGACTGGGTTCCAAGTCGGAATCCAGGTTGTCGCCGAGATTGAGGCGGGTCCTCCGCCTACATCGACGTATACGAATACTCCTACGGCAACAATCACGCCTACGTTTACGATCACCCCGACGTTCACGAACACGCCTTGCATTAACCCAAACAGCCTGGATGTCTACGTCGCCAACATTGTTCCGGGAGGAGGAAACTCCTGGAACAGCGCCGGGCCGAACGGCCCTATGACCGTGGTTGGTTCTGGGCTGTCCTTCGTGACCTCCCCTGCTCCCCCAAATGGCGGAACCTATTGCGTGTCAGGTTGGGATGCCTCGGATTACGTTAAATTCAGCGCGGCGGAATGCGCGGCGATCTCTGATGCCGCGTCATTCGGAATCGAACTGGAATACTATCCCACCGCTTTGAGCGGAAACCAAAAGATTTTCGCCATGACGGACACCACTCCGCTGAGTGCCATCAATGCCGTGTTCCAGCAGCCTATCGGAGATTTTGGGATACAGCTTAATTCCCCTTACCCGCTCCAGATGGTGTTTTTCGGCACTGGGGTACAACAACCGAGTTCTTCATTTGGCGCCCTGAATTTGAATGCTTGGAACAACATCAAATGGATTTTCAATAATAGGATCGTCTACTTGATTATCAATGGGACGATCAGCGCAAGCTACGGAGTGAATTTCACGACGAACACTATTTCCAAGGCTAGTATTGGGAGCTACTTCGGTTCCAACCCGGTGGCCGGGTACATCTGCCAGATCCGGGTGCTGACCGGACAGGATGTGAATGGTGTGGCGACGACTGACGGTTGCGGTGTTACACCCGTGCCTTCGGTCACGCCATACCTGACGGTCAACCCTACGCCGACGCCTCTGTTCACGCCGGTGGCGACGTGTGCGAGCGTGGCTGTGGTTACTCCCGCTAAAACGCCCGTCTTGGTCGCCACAATGACCTACGAGACGGCGGGAGGAGGGTCAAACCTCGGCGTGGTCCAGATGCCGTTCGTTTATCCGGCCAAGCACGCGGACGGGCTCTGGCACATGATCTACACAGCGGGATTGCCCAGCGGGTCACCGACCTACGAGACGGATTGTCTTGCTACGGCGACAAGCCTCGCGGCGTTCAAGACCGGGGCCGTGACGCGGCATGGGATCTTGATTGGCGGAGGCGCTGGGGGCCTGTCCACTGGCGTGGATGCGGGAACCGAGGTGAAGATGCCGGACGGTTCCTGGCGTCTATTCGCCAGGGATTCGACGACCAACAATTATTGCTACTGGACTTCCTCGGCGGCGGATGACGGCTACCATTACATCAGTCAAACGGTTTTAGTGACCGCCGCATCCCTGGTCAACGTGAGCCTCTATGCTGGATATTCGGAATACATCCAGCAGGCGGCGTTCTACAATGTACCGGGGACAAGCACTTGGTATATCTTGGCCGACTTGGGCAATGGATCATTCTTTGGGCCGTTCCCAACGGATACGATTTGGTTGTTCATCTCCACGGACAACCTGACGACCGCCAACCCGGTCAATCCTCCGTATGCTAACCTCCCGTACTTTTTGAGCAACGGAGGTTCTGGTTTCTATGGCGGCACGCGAACGCTATTCAAAGACGGCCAGCGGTGGGAGACCTTCTTCCATTACGGATCGACCCCGAGCTACGTTAAGAAGGCGTACTCCTACGACCTAGTGAACTGGGTTCCTGACGACGCTTATACCTTCCAGCCGTCGGACAGCCCGGCCTACGTCACGCCGAACCAGATCGGAGACCCAGCGTTTGTGCCTGGAGAGAAATCCGACGACGGGAACACCTACCTGTTCATGGACAGCTACAACGATTCGGCTAACCCTAACGAAGGCGTTTGCTGGGTGGGTGTCTATCCCGGCACGATGGCGCAGTTGTTCGATTGCGGATTGACGCCGACCCCTACGCCCAATGTTGGCGCTAACCTCCTCTACTGGCCGTGGCCATGAAAATCATTTGGTTGATCTTTGCATTTCTTCCTGGGTTCGCCGCGGCGAATACGCCGACGGATACTCCGACTTTTACAGTAAGCCCGACTTACAGTGTCACTCAAACCCCTACACTGACACCCACTTCACAATATCATGTGCTTGTCGTGGGCGGAGGCGGAGGCGGAGGCGCGGGTGTAGCTGGTCAAGATTGGACTATGGCCGGTGGCGGTGGAGGTGGTGGGCAAGTGCTTGATGTGCACCCCTATTTATTGAATGGAAATACATACCTTGTGCATGTTGGGGCAAGTGTCATTCATAATACACAAGGGCAAAATTCATTTTTCGATGTGTATCAGGCTTATGGTGGCGGTGCCGGTGCGACAGATGGTGTGGGGGGTGGATGTGGAGGAAATGGTGGGGGTGGTTTCGCTGCGTATCATTGTCCAGCATCATGCTATTCTTCGTCTAATGGTGGCGGCACTTGTCCATCACCATTGCCTACCCCAGGGTCATCTAACCCTGGAGGTAATGGATTTGAAGCCGTTCCTCAAAGTGTTGAGGGTGGTGGTGGTGGTGGCGCGAACGGTGGCGGTGGGACCAATGCGGGTAATGGAGGTCTTGGTTTCGCTTCTAATATCAGTGGTGCCACTGTTTATTACGGTGGTGGTGGTGGTGCAGGAAACACTATCGCTGTGAATTGTTTTGGGACGCTTCCTGGGGGCATAGGGGGCGGTGGAAATGGTGCGTATAACTCCACCAAAACAGGGTGCGGATGCAATCCATGCGCTGCTGGATGGGGATTCAATAACCGTGGTGGTGGTGGTGGTGGTGGGTGCTATAACTATTATTCAGATCGTAATGGATTAGATGCTGGTCATGGTGGTTCTGGCGTTGTGTTTTTGTCTTACTCGTCATCTCTAGGATGGTTTAACGCCACAGGAAATTATGTGACATCCACTGCATCTGGTGCAAATATCTATGAATGGTTGTCTGGTGATGGAAGTATTACAATCAATTCTCCGTTCTCTCCTACACCCACTGCAGCACAGACCGCAACTCCTACACCAACATATACGCCACCTGCGGCGTGCTATCCTTACATGGTGCAAGATGAAACTTTGACTGCGACTAACCTTCCGGAGTTGCAGTTTACTGCGCAGACTAATCATTGCTTCAATTGCACGAATGTTCTTGTGTTGGCTACAAACAATACTGACAATCAATCAGTGATTGATGATGTCATGTGGACAGCGGCTGGGGTTTGGTACCCCACGTTGCAGATTCCATCCAACCAATGGCATGAAGGTCTCGAAATCTGGACTAATTATTTGGAAACACCATTGGAAGCACCTTACATCACCGTGATTTCGCCTACTTACGATACAGTCAATGTAGTCGCGGCACAGTTTCTACAATTTGATGGGACGGAGTACGCTCCAGGCTACAACTTGACTGTGACCGCTTCTACTGTATCCTCCGCATTTTTGTCGTCTACATTGAATGTGCAATATGTCAATGGAACGGTGCTGTCGGTGTATAGTGGAGCCAAATCACTGTTGAATTGGCCTCCAGGATTCGGTAATCTTGGCTATTGGCATGGTTATGGGACCTGGGCATCGACGGATTCTGTGTTTGGAAACATCATAGGTGGTAATGCGGTGACATTCACTGCGAACACTTATCAGGCCACCACTAATGGACCGGCGGCCGTGAGCGTTCAGTTGGAATTACCACCTATCACGAATAACCAATGCGCGCCGGTACCCACTATGACCGGAACGATGACTTTCACGTTGACCCCAACGATTAGTCCATCGTGGACGGTCTCTCCGACGGCGACGATCAGCCCAACGGCCACTCCCTCGGTGACCCCCTAATGGCACTCCCGAACCAGAAAACTTTCCTGCAAATGCAACAGGAGATTTCTGAAATCGTCAAACGGATCACCTATCCCAACACGCTCCAAGATGGGCAGGATTCCCCTGGTTTGACACGTCTACAGCAGATCATCAACGACGCTTACTCCCAGATCGCGACCGAAAAGGATTGGCGGTGGCGGTTTTATGACGGCTATAATTTTAACACTGTGGTCGGGCAGCAGACACCGTACACAATGCCAGATGACTGTGCTGAAATTCTAGATATGACCATTCCGGCCTATCAGCAACGTCTTTGGGCGACGGAATACTACCAGTGGATCACCAATTACCCAGGCCAATATACCAATTATGGCCCCACGAAACCGTGGACGTATATTCCGGCGGCCTATTCCGGCAACAACAATCTCCAGGTGTATCTTTTCCCTGCCGCGGATGCACCATCGAATGGGACCGGCGCATATAGTGTCCATGTACCATACTTGAAGCGACCTCTGGTGCTCGTTAACCCGACGGATATTCCGAATTGCCCACCTGAGTTCCAGGATCTTGTCATTAGCCGGGCGATCTGCAATGCTTTCCGTTACTTAGGCGACCCACAATACAAAATGTGGGATGATGCTTTCGGTGCACCCACCCTCCCATCACGTCGTTACAGTGAAATGTGGGTGAGGAACCAAAAATTCGCCGAGGCACTTGCGAATTTGCGGAACAACCGGAATGAATGGGCTTTCACCTCAGCCCTCGATATTAACCGGGTGCTTTTCAGCTACGGAGGCTGAGATGGGAGTGCCTGGGGGTGTTTTCGGTGAACAGCAATACCTCAATATGTTACCGGACGCCAAGTTTCCGGAAGGTGATATCCTTGTGGCTGATTTTGGGGCTCGAGGATGGAATCCTACCCAACCAGATGAACAACTTTTGGCTACATCCGGCGCGCCGGCCGCATCGTTCTCCGTGGCTGCCGCCGCTCCATTCGCTAGTCCGGAAATGCATGATGTGGATTTTTGGAACGGATACCTCAATAAAAGGAATGGTCGAACACAAATCGGGGCGAATCTCGGCGCCGCACCTGTGCTCGGTCTATTCAAATATGTCTACTCACAAGCATCCGGTGTTTTGAACCGGTTGCTCGTGGCTGTGTGCAATTCTGTGCTAGCAGTTTACACGAATGGGGCTTGGAATTTCAATCTAGCTCTTTTGAATTGGCAAAATGCCACTTATGCTTTTTTTACTAGTGTCCAAAATCAATTGATCGTATTCGCCGGTAATAACACCAATTATGCACCAGTACCACCGGTGTGGTGGGATGGGTCCTCTGCACAGGTGGGTCTATTAGGTAACAGGGTTTCTCCCTACTATCTGCAGAAACTTGGTAAGGGGACTTATTTTTCAATACAAATCCAAGGAATAAACGTCGGCGTGGGTGGGGCCGGGCCTACTATTGTTTTCACGCAGAACCAAGCCGCTTCCGGTGTTTATATTGGAATGACTGTGTGGATTGATAACGGAACATACATGGAGACTGCCGTTGTCAATGCATTCACAACATCAGGAACCGCCGGAACCGCTAATTATTACATCCTTTCCATGGTATTGGCTTCACCGTTGCAATACTCCACCCAGGCTTATACCAGAGTATCATGGAATGCTGCCGCAGTTTCATCGAGTAATATTGGTGGTTCGATTAATATCACTGGAAATGCTACGACTATGCTCGTAATGGCGGTGACTACACTCCGTAGTGGTGGACAAAGGACAAGTATTTTTTCAGTAGATGTCCCGACAGGTGGGCAATCCAGTATTCAAATCCAACAACTACCTTTTAAGGGCGGCGATGGGGCCATTTTTGGGAATGATCTGGTCGCATCCGCGACACAATGGTTCTTAACCCCTCCTTTTAACCCACAGACCCCAGCTACACAGGTCGGCAGTGGTCCCAACCAAATTTTTTACCAGGTCCCAGCCAGTCAAGGTGTAGCGACGAACATTGATAGTGCGGATGGGGCGACGGCGTATCCCGGATATAATCCGGCGCCGAACAGCATCAATAGTGTAAGTTTTTTCACCGCTCCGGATCCGAACACTTGGCAGCAAACCACAGGTGCCTTGGGTATCGACGCGCCGGGTTATCTTACCGGCCAAATCGATGCACCATGTTGCCAATTCGGCGTGGCGTGGCTCGGATTTCTAGTGATGGCCGGGGACCCTCTTAATCCAAGCAGGATTTACATCAGTCCATTAGGTGCGCCCCAAGTGTGGGGAACCCAAGGTGGTCTTGATGGGACCATTATCGATGTACCTGAAGTGTTTGATGGGCAGGTCATCACATCACTTTACGTGGGTAGGAATGGTTACTTGTACGTCGGCAAGACCAATAGTCTTTATGCTGTGAATTTCACTGGCAACACTTCAGTCTCACCCTTTCAAGTCAACACTTGTAATGGTCGGTATGGTCCTATTTCACCATTTGTCATCGAAGAATCGGATAACGGAATCATCTATTTTCTGTCCGCCTCCGGTATCGCGGGTGTTAATGCGTATACCGTCAATCTGCTTCCACAAAACACATCTATACGTGCCAGGTTGACCGGACCGAATGCATATGATTTCGCGGCGATGGGATCAGCACAAGCTTTCATCAACCCGACAAAAGGTCAAATGCATTTCCAGTGCGCTAGAGCAAATCCTGGGGATGACATCTTGGTTTTTGATTGGATCCGGGCGACATTCTGGCACGATACACCGGGACCTACGGCGCAGCCTGCACAATGTTATACCGCATTAACTGAAGACCTAACATTAGCACCAGCCCAAATATACGCTGGGGATGGGCAAGGGAATGTGTGGCAGTTGGATGTCACGGGGGCAGATGAGACTATTCCAATTGATTTTTACTACGAAACGCCATGGCTTCATGCTGGTGATCCAGCATCTTATAAGCAATTAAAATGGCTTAGTGTGGGAGGGACCAAACAAGGAGAGATCAATGGTACTACGCCAACATTAAATGTGGCAGTGTATCTTGATTTTCAACCAAAAGCCGTGCGCACATTCACTTTCGATATGACTAAAGACGGGTTTCCTATCGGACATAATAATCCAGGTGCTGGGGCTGCGCAGGATCTTGAATTAAAAAATTGTAAGTACTTCAAAATCGTGCTGATGAATAATCAGCCCAATGTACCGGTGGCCATTCGATTCATGAAGATCCATGTCAAAGTGTTGGGGCCGAGACTATGAACCAGTCCAACTTTCCCATTTCCACATCCGACCCTAACATGCAAGCGGCTTTGCAATCATTGCAAAATACGGTCAATACTAACGCGACGTCACCACTTTGCGTCGTGGATCAAGCGCCGGCGCCGGATTCGACACAATATCAAACGACATCTGGTGCGGCGACACAGATCGGACCTTACAGTTGGACTGTCAATTGTAAAGGTGGCCTTGTGGTGTTTTCGTCATGCCTTAGTGCGACGGGAACAGGTTTCATTCAACTGTTAATTGATGGAGCGGTCGTGGTTTCCGTGGCTCCCGGATCGGCGATCGTTTACAGTTCTGTACTGAGTCCAGGGAGCCACACATTCACACTTAAATTCTTGGCGTCATCCGGGACTGTCACTGTGAATCCTGCCGGCGGCACCTCGGCTACTACGATTTATGAGTTACCGGAGAATGTACAAGCATGACCGAATGCCGTAAACTCGATAAACACGTGTTCGAGGAGCGTATCCGCGCCGTCGCCCCCACCTTGGCAGATCGTTTTCTGGAGGGGGAGGAGTTTTTTGGCGGGACTAACTTGTTGTTTAGCTTGCTGCCGGTCCACGGTACAAAGGTCATATGGGTGACGGGGCTTTGGGCGCCCGACCCTAAAAAGACCTGGGAATGTATCCGGGCCTTGGCCCAATGGGCGAAGCAATGTGGTCTGGAAGGTGTCGGATTCACGACGAATGAGAACAATAAATCCGTCGTCGCGATAGCTAAGTACACGAAGGCGATCAAACTAGGCGTGGACAATGGGAACATTCTTTATGTGGCTCCCGTTGACATCCCGCGTTGGAGGAGATGACCATGGCTGGAACCGGCGGATACAGTTCACCGAACCTTCCCAATCTTTACACGGACCCGTCCCAGGTGGCAACGCCGGGGATGAATGCTGAAATCCAGAATGTCTACAACCAGGGTGGCCAAGCGCAAGGACAGGCCAACAACAGCGCGATGGCGGCGTTGGCCCGTGCTGGTGTATTGGGTGGCAGCGAGGCCAGCAACGCATTAGGCAACATCGCGGGACAAACGGCCGGCGCCGAATCCGGAGCGCTTGCTAAGTTACAGCAGCAGCAATTCGGTGAGCAAAGCGCGACGATGAACGCGCTCAACCAAGCCAACCTGCAGAATTACAGCAACCAGTCGATGAACAACTACAACCAAGACTTCTTGCGTTTGATGATGATGAATGGAATGAGTGGTAGCACTAACCAACAGGGTAACGGAGGGTCCGGGATTATGGGTGGCGCCGCGGCGCTTGGGGCTTTGGCTGCTGCAGCTGCAGCTTGAGGTGAGCCATGGGTCTTGAATACGCTTCTCCTTACCGTATGCGCCAACTCCAATCTATGGCTGGTGGCGGCGGGAGTATCGGGCGCACGAATGACGGTGAGCCCAACTACGCTTCCGAATCCACTGGAGGTGGGGTAGGTGGCAACGTGCTCGCCGTATTGAACGGTCTGCTGACCGGATATAACAGCACTAAAGCCACACCTACACTGGCGGATTACGCCAAAATAACCGGATTCCAAGCCCCGGCCGGGATGGACCTGTCGAAGTACCGTACTACGGCACAAGCTTTGATGGATGCGATGGACGCCGCCAACGCAGCCGGTGTTCCGGCCGATGAATTGAGTGTCCAAGACCTCTATAAGTTAGCCGGTAAATCCGTCCCTGGCGGTGTCTCACCTAATGCTAGTGGGCATCAACTGACGGATCCTAACGCCATTTCATTCATGAAACTTTTGATGGGTGGTAATGGGAAGGGTGCCGGTAAAAACGGAAATCTTCCCTATTCCATGGCCCGCGTGTGGACGGATGCATTGACACCTAGCGAGAAGAATCGTCTTGATAGCATCCAGAACGCCCAGCAGATTTATAGTCACATGATTTCACTGCTGAATGCTTATTATCGTTCAGCGGGCGACAGCAATGTGCTCAAGAAACTGCTGGACGAGGATGCGGCGAAGGATCGCTATTTCTCCCCGATCGCCCAAACAATCGGTGGCGATCCTAACAAGATCGCGTCGGTTTACGATTCGTTAACGCGGTCGTTAGGCCAAGAACAATACAAATTGGTCAACGGGTCTAATTCGAAGCCGACCGAAGAGGACATCCAAAACAACGTCCTCGCTTATCCACGTTTAAGTGATACTCCGAACGTGGCGGCGTCCAAGCTGCAGAATTTCTCGGATACCATGTTGGCTCCCGTGTATTCCGGCCCTATGACCCGGCTCAAGAACACTTTCCAGTCACCCCAGGACGGATCGTGGACTTACCCGCTATACCAGAATATCTACAATAACATGGATAATTCATTAAAGGGGTTGAATAGCCAATTGAATGATCTTAATTTCACCGCTCCTGGGGCGGGGGTCACCACTCCCGGGGATACCGGAAAGCATCCACTCGATTTCAGTGGAATGTTTAGTGGCAAAATGCCGGACGTTATGCCCGATCTTTCTAAATTAGTCGGCGGTGGTGGGGGCAGCGAACAAAATACTAACACCCCGGATCTCAGTCATCTTTGGACCGGCCAAGCGCCGGCGGGTGGGGGCAAACCGATGACGCCGGCGGGTGGGGGCGCAGCGCCGATCGCTGATATGAGTTTCCTGTGGAATCCCACAGGTGGTAGCGCGAAGGGTGCTCCCGCTGCCCCAGCCGTGCCTGCGCAATACCAGAAAGGAGGGCAGTGATGCCTACGCTCCCCTGGAGCCAGGTCGCTTCGAGTGACCAATATAAGAAACTCAGTCCGGACATGCAGCAACAGGCCCAGCAGCAATATTTCCGGGATGTTGTGGTGCCGGCTGATCCACGCCTGCAGGATCCGCAAATGCAAGCGGCGGTTTACAAGCAATTCATGAATTATGCCCAGAGTGGTGGCCAACCGCAAGGTGGTGGAGCGCCGAGCGGTGGGGGTATGCCGATGGGTGGAGGCGCGCCGGCGCCCGGTACCGGAGCCACATCCCAAGCGGATGGCAGTGTGTCTTACGCGCCGAGCGCTATGGCCCAGCGTGGAGCTCAAGGTTTGATGCAAGGCGTTCCTTTCGCTGAAGCAGGTCTACGGAAGGTCACCGGAGGACAGGCTTACCCCGGCGGTGCGCCCCAAGCGCTAGGCGATGTGGGCCTGACAGCGGCCGACATCGCGGCCGGCATCGAGACCGGCGGTGTCCTCCCGGCGCTTAAATTCGCCGGCCTGTCGGCCGCGCTTAACGCCGCCGGGATACCGCAAAAGGCAGCCCAGCTAGGACAGGGAACTGAGAACGCTTTAGATACTCAATTCGAACATAACTATCCTAGCAAAGTGCACGGTATTGAAGGGCTTGGGACGGCTCTCGATTTCGCCCAACGTATTCCGGGTGCAGCGGCGGATGTTGGTATCGAAGCGCTTCCATACTGGCTGGCCGGTAAAACAGCGGCTGGGGCCGAGACGCCACGAGGCGGTGAGGCTCCGCCACCCACGCCACAGCAGCTTCTGGAGAAATTCGGCGGCACCACCACCCCGGCCATGAGCGGAAATAAATTGATGCGTGGGATGGCGAGTGGGGTGGAGCGGGCGACATCGACAAACCCGTTGCTGTCATGGCTGCCTGAAAAGGTGCAGTCCGGAAACGTCGCTGCGATCCAAAAATACCTCGAATCCATATTCGGGCCGGAGGCGGTCAACGAACGTCCGGAAGTCTATGGATCACGGCTCGGCCAGACGCTTTCCGATTTCAACGCCCAACGCGGACAGCAAATGGCCGAGGCGGAACAAGCGCTTCGCTCCATGCCTCCCAACCTACCGGTTAAACCCGGAATGCTGGCGGCGAATCGTATCTACAACATGCTCATCAAGGCCGGAGTGCCCATCGACGAGCGTGGACTGCACCCGGAGGCGATGACCGGGAACGAGGGGATGGACCAGCAAACCGCCCAGGGTCTTTACAACACAGCGCGCCAAGTCTCGAGCGCCAAGACTTTAGGTGATTTGTTGAATCAACGGCGCAACTTCGATGCCAGCGGTATCCCCAACTTCGACGTTCCGCCCGATGCGATGCAGCGTCTGCAAAACATGGCCCGTGGGCACATCAATGATGCGCTTAGTGAAGCGCTCTCGGCGTCCGGCAACAAGCCGTTGATGGACCAATGGAAAGCGGCGAATGCCAAGTACGCCGATACCGCCGATTTGATGAATAAGGTCAAGGCAGGACAGATCGATGAACTGCGTGACCAGGATGTGTTCGGTAAGATACTCTCCAATCCAGCCACGGGTGGCCCGTCGCTGCAGAAGTTGAAAGCGAATATGCCACCGGAGATGTGGAAGCAAGTGCAGCAAGGTGTGGTCAATCGCATCTTGAGCGGAGCCCAGGATGCCCAGCAAGGCGGTGCTTTGAGTCTGCAGAAATTGAACACGGCACTCCAGACCTACGCTCCGGTCATCCAGCGATTGGACCCGGAGATGCAAGCCGGATTGCATAATGCCGCCAAAATGATGGACCTGGCGAAGCTGAACGATCTTCGTCGTATCAATCCATCCGGCACGGCGGGGGCAGCTTCCAATCTGCTGCACACCGGTGCTTTGTTCGACGCCCTCACCGGTGGTCCCGCAAGCCATGCCGCCGCCGCGGGACTGATCGGTGAGAACGCGCTGGAGGGAGGCTACTACGGTGGCAATGCATTGGCCAAGATGATGGGGAAAGGGGTCCGCGCCGGTGCGCAGATGGCTAAGGAGCCCATTCCGGGCACTCCCGAGCTGCCGTTGAAATCCACCCAACAGGCACTTGGTGTCCCCGATCTCATCGCCCGGGCAATGGGCCGTGGGGTGAAAGGTGTGCTGCAAAGCGAGAAGGGATCTATCCTACCTGATAATTCCGAAGACCCTGACATGGAAAGGAGCCGTGGGCCTAATTGGAGGTCACGCGGAACGGAACGAACGCCCAATCCGAAAGTGCCATCTGGAACCGTAGAAGCATTAGAAAAACAATTCAAAGAAGCACGTAATCGTCAACCCCCTTCAGAAACACCGGAGGAAAAAGCGACACGTGAAACTGCGAATATGGCTTGGCAACATCGTTTGGCCGAGGCAGAACGTGCTAAGTCTGGACGGCGATCAAAGTGATTTCGTGACCCTGACGACCAATGCGATGCTAGTGAAGATGAACACGACAAGCAAGAACATGAACAAGTGTTGAAGAAAGCCGGTGAGACGGTCGTCGCAAGACGCGACGAAGGCGAGTAACAAGCAAAAAAGTGTTTCCTTTGTGGTCTCCACAGAGGAAAATATATCCCGTTTGTGGACGGTGTGTCCACTACCTAGGAGGAACGTCATGAAGAAGCTGCTCATGCTCTCACTGCTGGCGCTGCTGGCCGGCCCACGCCTGGGCTGGGCGGCTACCGCTACTCCCACGCCCAATGCCACGTTGACCCAGGCCATCGTCAACGTGCAGTCCACCCAGACGGCGGTCGCAGCGACCGCGACCTACGTCCAGACCGCATTCCCCACGTACACCCCTACCCAGACGCCGACCGGAACGTTGACCCCCAGCCCGACGTTTACGCCGGCGCCCAAGCAGCTCAAGAACAACTACCGCGCCAGGGTCTATTTCACCCCGCTCCAACTGACCAACGGCGACGGCAAGACCATCCTGACCACGACCGCCGACCCTGGCGGCCCGAACGCCTATCTCGCCCAGGCCCTGAGCCAGACGGTGGCGGTGCTGACCACGGGAACGGCCGAAATCCGGCTGGGCTGGACCGTTCCGTGGAACTTCAAGGGGGATCTCAAGTTCTTCGCCGTCATGAATGCCGCCAGCATCGGGGATTCCGTCACCCTGACCGCCTCCGTGGCGGGGCAGCATTTCAACGAGACGACCCAGACGGCCGGGACATTCAGCTACGTTTGGCCCGGTGGCCTGTACTACATGATCGGCACCGCCACCAATGTGCTGACCGCGCCTTACGGGATCGGGGCCTCGCTCCAGGATACGCCGGCCCAGATCGTCTCCCGCGTGTTGGTTCCCACCAATTCCGCGGTGAGCGCTTCGCCGTGGAACCAGCAGATCGGCAACACCATCCAGCCGGGTGACTTCCTGAATCTGGACATCGTTCGGACTTCGGGCGGATCCGGGGTGGTCAACCTGTACGGGATCGAAGCGCAATACGATTACTATTCAGGCATCCAGCCGTGAGGAGACAGGGACGAGGGGAGGGGCACTTATTGCCCCTCCTCTTTTTCCTGGTTTGTGTGGCGTTCGCCGCACTGTTGGGCGGTGTCATCAGCTGCCACATCCACCCTTGCGGAGGCGACTGAAATGACCACGAAGCCGAGCGAGATTCCGAAAGACGAGGAGTTTATGCTCCTCAAAACCGTACTCATCTTCATCACTGAATACGTCCTCCCGGCCTATTTCTTCGGCTCGGTAGCATTCCTGCTCTGGGTCATCTACCACCGAATTTTCCATTGAGGGCGCCGTGGCCTTGGATGAAAATGACCTGAGTCGGATCACCGACCGGCTCAAGATCGTGGTCCATGAAATGATGCAGGAACACATGGATAAAGTCCATGCGGTCCAAGAAGCTGCCAGCCAAAAACTTATCGAGGATCTTGAAAATAAATTCAGTGAGATGGAGAAGATGGTGGGTTTTTGGAAGGGTGCCATGTGGGCATTTGGTGGAGTGTTCACGATCGTGCTCGCGCTTCTTGAATTGGCGAAACGCTGATGGGATTTGCGGACTGTGTGGCCCCGCTTTACCAGGCAGAAGGCGTGGAATCGAATGACCCCGGGGACACTGGGGGCGAGACCGTCCTTGGGCTGGACCAAAAGGACGACGCGGCATGGCCTGGATGGGTGATCGTGGCGCAGTTGAAAGCCGCCAACATCCCCACCACCCAATGGTTGAAGTCTGCCGCATTGGTGGACGCCGCGAATACTTGGTACCACGACAAGTATTGGGCACCATCCCAAGCTGACTACTTGCCGGAAGGTCTGCAGATGACCTACTTCGGTTGCGCAGTGAATCAAGGATTGAAAGAAGCGGCGCTTTGCCTGCAGCGGGCGCTTAACGTCTGCGGGTTCTCCGTTCCGGTGGACGGTGACGTGGGACCATCCACGTTGGCGGCCGCCGCGCACGCGCCGGTTCCGGCGCTCGTTTCGGCCTTCAACTGGGAGCGCGTGCTGGTCTATCTCGCCGTCGTCGATGCGCATGCGACGGACCAAGAGTTTTTCCACGGTTGGATCAACAGATTACGTAAAGGCTTGTGACGCGGGGAAGCCGAGCGGTGAGGCGCCGGATTCATAATCCGGAGTTTGCGGGTTCGAATCCCGCCCCCGCAACCACTTTCAAGGCCGCACCCGGCGGTTCCCGGGATGGGAGGACGTATGGATCCGAATGCCATTGGAGCGGCGCTCACCAACCCGTTCTACAAGACCGTCGCCGGAATGATCGGATTGGCCGGCGTGTTCCACACTCTCGACATCGCCTGGGGCTGGGTGCAGGCGCATAAGGCCCAGCTCGCGGCCGTGGAGAAGGACGTGGAGACCATCATGCCGGCGGCCGAGGACATCGCCGCGCAGGTGGGCAAGCCCGCCACGCCTGAGGTGATCGCGGACATCAATAAGACCCTCGCCGCGGCGAAGGCCCTAACCGCCGCTAAGCAGGCGGCCATGCTTCTGTTCGTGGGCCTGCTGGCCCTGGGTGCGGGTGCGAAGGCGGAAGTGGCGCTGTCGGATTCCGGGTTGTTCGGCTCCGCCCCGGTGAACATCGGAGCGGGCGGGCAGTTGGTGTCGACGGGATCGGCGCTGGCCGGGGACGAGGTGAATTTCGCGTGGGGCTCCGGGACCGATGCGGCCTCGTTCTCCGCACTGGCGAACCTGTCTGTGGGGGGTGCCATCGAGTCGCAGGACTCCAAGCAGTACGGAGATCTGGTGCTGGGTCTCGGAGTGACCCTTCCGACGACCCACACCATGCTCACTGTGGGACCGGCGTGGCGGATGTTCTCGGGGCAGCGTTACCCGGCGCTCGTCGTCGGGACCTCGTTCACCTTCGGCACACCGTTCTGGGTGGGCAAGTAAAGACTACCTGGCGTTGGTGGGGTACTAGCGCCAGGTGCGCCGGGGTGGGGGAACACCCTCGGCTGCTGGAAAGGGGCCACTGTTCAGAGCAGTGGCCCCTTTCTCATGATTTATCCTTTATTTTTTCCAAGACTCGCTGGCACGCCGCATCCAGCGCCGCTCCAAACAAGTAAATACCATCCCCATGCTGTTCATGCCTCCACCCCGTCCTTGTCTCCTCCCAACCCATGGCGAAAAGCAAGGCGAACACATTCGGGTAAGCGTTGAGTTCGTATTGGTCAATCATGTTTTTCTCCATCACTCGAGACCACCGTGTGTTTCCAACGTCCGGGTTCCAGATAGTTGAACAACATGGCATATTCCGGAGCATAACGCAATGACGATGAACGCCAAAAATGGCGTTTTATCCACCCCGCCATCACCCCGTCGGATTCGTAAACATATGGGTTGAGCAGATTGAACGACAACGCCGTTCTCCATAGCCACCGGCGCATCACCAATTGTCCTATGTCAATGCGCCCTGGTCGCATATTGTCAGGATGGGCGACTAAATCCGAATGGTGGTGTCGAGCGCCAAGCGGTGTGCGCTGACCGCGACGCGCTGAAATGACCACGACGGCGGTGTCACGAAAGCGCCCCATCCGGAGATCACGGAGGAACACCGGATCCGGCAGGCAATCATCACACAGTATCATGACCCATTCTTCGGTGTTGTCGCTTCTTATATGACGGAAATAGTCAACCACCTTCTGGTAGCACGGATCCATGCCTTCACCATAGGGCTCTTTCAACACCACAGGATGTAGAGCGCAGTTTTTCGGCACCTTCAGCTTAGAAACTCCCGGTTCCAATTGGCTCTCCCGGACGATCCCAGTCCATTTCACATTGGAAAGAAATGGCTGTATCACCGGCAGATTTTGCGGGCGGGATAACGGGGTAAGTACCCGTACCTCCTCCATCGCAGGCGGAAGGCTGCAAAAACGGTCCCGTAGAAACCACTCTGGCGCGTAGCGGAGCCGCAAAAGCCGGTCTTTTAAACCAGCAACTGTTCCCACAGCCTTCCTGTCTGTATCCATAGCGCTTTCGCCTCCGGTTGGGGATAGTCTTCACCGAAAAGGATCCTCTTACAACTGGTGTTCAAGAGCAACTTGGTGCAGGTAACGCACGGGCTTGCTGTCACGACGCAGGTGGCGATCGACCACGGGTCCCGGCATTGCAGTAGAGCGTTCTGTTCGGCGTGGACGGCGTGGCAAGCGTCAAGCGCCGTGCCGCTCGGCGCGTCGGCCCCAGGACAGGCATGCGGGAAGGTGATAGTGCCGAGCCCACTTTTATCGGGCAGTGGGCGGAACGCTTTTGTCACATCCCCCGCATCCTCTTTCGGGTTGAACGGTCGCAAAAATTCTTCATTACAGTGCTCCATCCCCGCCGGCACACCGTTGTACCCGGTGGCGAGGACGTGGCCACGCTCGTTGAGCAGCACGCAGCCCACGGCCCGGCGCAGGCACGTGCTCCGCCGGGCCGTGACGTTCGCCACGCCCATCGCCCACGCTTCGAGTGTGAAGCGCCGGCTCACTGTAATGCGCCCAAGCCACGGCCCCGTGTTTCACGGAGACCATCCATCAATGCTTCAGGCTTAACTGTCCATTGAGGCGGCAGCAACATCCCGGCCATTCGCATATCGTCAAGCGGTAGAACAGTCGACCTATGGTCCTGGCCGACGACGCGAATCGCCTTCCACAGGTCCGTCTCATAGATATGGGCATTGGCCATGGTGAGATAAAGATTCCCCAAGAACAACATGTCGTGGGTGGCCGCGCCATCGTTCAAGGACGCGAGGACGTAAGCCGCGATGCAACTGAAATTGAAAATGTCGTAGGGCAGCCCCAACCACGCGTCACTGGATCGCATGAAGACATGAGCATGGAGCTGACCAGCCCGGATGCTGAAAAACATGGCGACGGTGCACGGGTAGTCCTTGGTTTCCGGCGGGTTCTGCCGCCAGATCGTCAGCCCCGCCTGGCGCGATGCGGGATCCGCTTTCAGTTTCCCCACCACATAGGCCATTTGTTCCTTGATGGGCGGCCCGTAGGCGCCGAAGAACCGCACCCCATCATCGCTGTACTCCGCGATTTTGGCGTTCCACGGGGCGATGCCCGCCACGCTGTCGTCTCCGGAAAGGATCCAATAGGCTTCCGCGGCCATGAATTTGTAGTTGAGTTTCCGTTCCGACACCGCCACGACAGGTTTACGCATGTCCACTTTGATAGTGGCCTGTGGGATCTCCACCATCCGTTTTCCGCGGACCTCCGTAGTAGCCCCCTCCGTCAAGACTTTCTTTAGATGCTGCAACCACACCATATCGACCGATTCATAGACATTGAGAATCACAGGCTCTCCAAGAGGCGAGGGAATGGGTGAGAAGTGTAGTCGTAGATGGTCACCGGAAGCAGCGACCATACCAGCTCTTTGGGGTAGGCGTCGAACACGACCTTCAACGCCTCACGCCGTTGCAGAAACTCCGGCGCCGTGGTGGTGTTTTTTTCACCCCAATTCTTGAATACTTGCTCCCAAGACGGCTGGCACAGCACCACTTTCGGGTCCCACATTTCAAGCGCCAAGCGCTCGAGAGCTAAACGCGCTCCGTTACCGAAACGGTCCGCCCGGCCGAGCGCGGCGCCGTAGGGCAGCTCGCACAGCCACGACCGATCCAGCACCCGGGGTTTCCCGTCCGGTAGAAGCGCTTTGACGTAATCCTCCAGCTTGACGTGCTGGTTGAAATGCAGGTAATTCGGTTTCAGTGACGACGCCACCAGCTTGGACGCTAGGGTGGTTTTGCCGGACCCATCCGCTCCGGCGAGGATGATGAGTTTAGGCTTCATCGTCGTCCACCTCCCCCTCCTCCGCATCATAACCGGCTAGGGTAAGGATCTCGTCCGTGTGCGGACCCACCCATCCGGCCGGCTTCGCCAGATCAACTTTATGGCCACGATGGGTGATCCCGCGGACCTTTGACATGTTGGCCCGATGCACGTCGTCCCACAAGGCGCCCCACGGCAAGCCCATCATCGCCGCGGTGCCGAGGGCGACGTAGACCAGATCCACCAAGGCATCGGCCTGGCCGGCGAAGTCTTGAGCCGAGCCTTTGCCTTTCAGCCCCGTAGCGGTCACCAGCTCGTCCAATTCTTCTTGCAGGAATTGGATCCGCTCGAGCATCTTGCGCTTGCTGAGACGCCGCGGGCGCGGTCCGTTGAGGACAAGGCCGAAGTGCTCATGGCATTCGCGGACATCTTTGTATTGGTCACGGCTCACGGTCGGGCTCCTTTGAGTGTTTTGTTCATATTCATCCAATTTCTGTGCGTATCTGAATCTTTTTAAATGCGCAGACCATGTTGCTGCGTAGTCTAACCGCGAAGTCCCGGGTACCAATACACCTCCAGTAGACTGCAACCATGCTTTGACTATATCTTCCGTATTAAGCATGCGATTGATTTTGCCGCTTAATCGGGGTCGGGATGGGTTTCTTGGTGATGACACACCACAGGAATTTGAATGGGTGGTTCTTCGCCCATAGCATCGTGTGCTGCAATGCATGAAGTTGGTCCAGGGCTTCGTGGTACAGCTCCAAATTCGCTTGCCGCGATTTGAGAAGTTGTTCACGCTCCGCAGCCAGAAATTCCGGCACCTTGATTTGTATGTGCCCGTTGACCATCCTCCACCCCACGCGCTTAGTGCGTTGGCCTTTGGGCCAATCTGGATGTTCTAATTCTTCACGTTCTTTGGGTGTAGCTAGTGATTTCCAAGTTTTAGTCATGACTTCTCCTTTTTATTCGCAGCCTCGTAGGCGGCGAGGGCTTCGCGGAGCGCGTCCAGGTTGAACTCGGCGGCGGCGCTCACCGCGTGATCCGCCCCAAACTCGTCGCGCACCATCGACCTAGCCGCCCGCACCACGGCGTTCTTCTCGCGCTGGAGCGGGTCGCGGCGGGGGAGGGCGTTCCAGGCTTTTAGCGAAAATCTCGTACCCTCTTCAAGAGGGCATTTTGGATTGACGCACATGATTCCTTTTCGATTGTAAAAGGTGTAGTTACCTTTTTGAGGCCCAAAACGACGAGTCGTTTGAAACTTTCGTAAGATCAACTCCCCCTCTTGCTTACACAGCGGGCACGGTTTCAGCTTCACTTGGCCTCCTTGAGCTTGGCGAGGACTGCGCGGGCGCACTCCTCGGACGTCATGACCCGGTGGTTCCACGGCACCCCGATGATTCCATCGTTCGCGGCGATAGCCTCCAACGCCACCATCGCCTCCGCGAGCAACGCGGACTGCGCGGCGAATCCTTGGCGGTAGCCTTCCACCCGGGCGCGTTCCTCCTTGGCCGTCTCTAGTACAATGACGTGATTGCCTTCCGGATTCATCATTTCCCTCCCCCCCCCTTCTTCCGCTTGATCCCGTTCGCTTTGGCAATGTTTTCCAGTCCCGCCACGGCGGCTTTGTACGCGGCGTGCATCACGGCATCGTGTTTGGATTTCGATTGCTTTAGCAGTTCGGCCTTGGGGCCGTAAAAGCATCCGGTCGTGAAGATCCCAAGCTCCGGGAGGTAATTCAAATAGGCTCGGCGTGACCCTACGGGACCGAAGGTGAAGCAATGATTGACCCTGGCCCCCTCGCCGACCCTGGCCCCCTCGCCGACCGTAGCCCCATTGCCGACCCTGGCTCCATCGCCGACCGTGGCTCCATCGCCGACCCTGGCCTCATAGCCGACCCTGGCCCTATCGCCAACCGTGGCCCGCTCGCCGACCCTGGCCTCATAGCCGACCCTGGCCCTATCGCCAACCGTGGCCCGCTCGCCGACCCTGGCCCTATCGCCAACCGTGGCCTCATAGCCGACCGTGGCCCTATCGCCGACCCTGGCCCTATCGCCGACCGTGGCCGTCTTAGCGACCCAGCACTTAAAATTGCCTTTCTCGTAACGGAGCATCCCAAATTCCTCGGTGCTCGGCCACCTTTTGATCTCGCGCCACTCGTAGGTCACAGATCCCCCTTCTCGATCTCCGCGACGATAGCCTCAGCCAAATGACGCCGCAGGCTTTTCTTGGATGAATCCCAATTCTTGAACGCTTCGGGCACGGGGTGATAATCAGCGTGTTCAAGCGCCGCTTCTGCCCCCTCGATCCTCGCCTTCCGGATGGCGTCCTCCGCAGAGGGCACGGCGTCCGGCAACGCGGCCATGCGCTGGACGGCGTAGTCGCGGACCGCCATCACCGGAGCTTGCGTCAGCAGGAACACGTCCCCCGGATGCCCTCCCCGGATCTCCGCGTGGTGCCAGCGCCCGTTGACCAGTGTGAGGAATTGTTCACCGGGTTTCGGCGTGAAGTCAGGCATGGTCAGGACTCCTCAAAGTCAGCGAATATCGCTATTCCACTTGCGAAAGCAATAACGACGTGGAGGGAAGCAAAGGCAACCCACGCGCCGTCAGAGGCCGAAAAGAAATACGGCCCTTTGATGATGCAGATCCACGAAGTCGCCACGAGCGTGCCGATTGCATAGATAAAACCCACAACGCCTAACGCTTTGAGTTTCTTCATCCCTTCCCTCCCTCTGCTTTGCGGCTAGGCCGCTTTGATTTGAACGGATTGCCCACCGCCTCGCGTATCGCGTCCGCGCAACGCTTCCGCATCGCGGCTCTGGCGGCGGGGGCGGCGACGGCGTAAGCGGCGTAGGCGGCGGCGTCGGCGGCGTCGTCGGCGGCGGCGGCGGCGTAGGCGGGGTAGGCGGCGGCGTAGGCGGCGTAGGCGGCGGCGTCGGCGGCGTCGTCGGCGGCGGCGGCGGCGTAGGCGGGGTAGGCGGCGGCGTAGGCGGCGTAGGCGGCAGCGGCGGCGGCGGCGTAGGCGGCAGCGGCGGCGGATTTCCTTGCCTTCTCCCGGTTTTTCTCGCTCGGGTCCGCGAGATACGCCTTGGCCGCTTCGATGGCCTTGCGCGGGCGATCATCTCCAGGCTGGCGCGTCTCGTAGATGCCCAAGACCTGTTCCGCGCAGGCGATGGCGATCTTCACCATCATGGGCTTGTCCCACTTGTCCGTGCGACGGAGCATCCACACCATCCAGTCGGCCCGTGGGCACGTGTCCCACGTCTCCGCGAGCGTGGTGACGCCTTCGGCCTTGAGCCATTCGCGCGCCTCCGCGCAGGCCGAGTGCTCTCGGCAGAACGCGCCGATTTCGTCTTGGGTCGTCATTGGATCTACTTGGCGTCTAGAGCCGCTTTGTCCCTCACCTGTTTCCAGGTTCGGAGGACAGTTTTGTTCGCCTTTCGCAGTCGGTATGGGGACACTCCCATCGCCTTGCAGGCATCACGAAAGCCCATCTCGTAATCCCGACGATGTTCCTGGGAAATGAACATCCATTTCAGTCTCGGATCAATCACGCCTACCTCCTGTGTGTGTCGGATGGATGGAGCCGGGCTTGATTCCGGCTTGATCCGTTGTTTCCTTCTTAGGGCCACTCGCGCCGTCGCGCTTTCGGATCGAATTGGCCTATCTCGCGTGTCCTTCCACGCCGTCCATCCATCCGGCAAGGCCCCCTGTCGCCAAGGGGCTATGCGGGAGGGAGGGGACTATTCCGCCGTAGCGATCTCCCAATCCGTGGACAACAGGTCCGTTTGACTGCACAGCCAGGGAACACGGTGACCGTCCACGGTCACGATGTAGACGTACGGCAACGTGTTCATGCTTTGCCCGTCAGCGTTCTGCAACCCGAGCCATTGCCCCTTACCGTTCCAATTGCGGCGGCGGACTTTCAAGCCGTGTTGCAATTGCTTGATCGCCCATCCGATGCCCTGCTGAACCTGAATGAAACAGCCGTCTACCTTTCCTTGTGGTTCCATAACTCCCTCCCCTCCCGGAACCCGCCGGGCGCGGCGCGCTAAGCGCGAAGCCCTTCCTTCCGCAGATGGTACTTGTGGTAAGCCACATCCGCTTTCGTCGCCTTGGATCCTTGGAAATGGGCGTGGATACAATCCAGCACCGCCTGGTCTCCCAGTCCATCCAACAACAGACGCCGTGTGTAGCGCCCTACACGTCCGTTGTCCTCCTCCATCAACGGATAGCGCGCCGGATCCACGGAAGAAACCTCCTCGCGCTTAGCATGGGGCTTAGGCGCTCGGCGCGGGGCTTCCTCCGCCTCCTCCCGGTCCATCCGACGGGCCTCCTCGCCCATTCCGTAGTCCACCACGCGCTTCGGGTCCAACATGTCAACGACCACGGCTGTGCGGATAGGACCACGCTTACGGCCCGCGCCGCCTAGCGCTGCGATGGCGATCCATTTGCCGGGACCGGCATGGACTGCCCGGGCAAACTCCGCTCCGATGGCGCCAAGGCCCATTTCCCGGGTCTTAAACCACGGTGGCACACCGTTAAGCGCTCGCATCTCGTCCAAATTGAGCCATCGTGGTTCCTTGGGGTGGATCATGCTCTCATGTGAAATCATCACAGGCGGCGGTGCGTCGGGGTCCAGACGAGTGAACAAGAAACTGATCCCTGGACCATGGTATTCCCCGGTCTTGGTCAACTTGCGCAGCTTGTCACCAGGTTTGCTTCTGGCGTAACACCAAGCCAAATTCTCGCGGAGGGGCCGGCCGGTCTGTCGTCCCAACGGCTTAAGTAATTCACCCACCGTTTTAGGAGCCGTGAACGCCGGCCAGACCAATGGATGCTGATGGGCGATGAAGAATAGCCGCTTGCGGTTCTGCGTCCCACCAATGTACATGTTGTTCTGCAGCAGCAGCGTGACATCGTAGTCCGCCTTCATCCAAATGTCACGCAATTTCATGAAGTGGTCACGGCCACGGCGCCATGCCGGCAAGATGCTCTCGAGAACGAACACCTTCGGTTTGATGTCAAGCCCCACCCGGACCAAATTCTCGTGCCACTGCACCCGGGGATCCTCTTGCCACGCGCTCGCCCCGGCGCTCCACGCGGACCCATGGGACGCGCCGGTGTTGGGGCGTGCATTAGACCAAATGGCGCAGGGCGGATTGCAGAAGAACAAATGGACCGGTTTCCTGATTTCCGCCACACCTTCCCGCCATGTTGAGGCATCGACGTGGAACCGTGTTTGCGGGAAATTCAGCTCGGCGGTCCCGTGGCCGTAGTCGGAGTTTTCGAAATGGTCACTGACCTCGTATCCGGCGTCACGGACGCCGGCCGAGAACAATCCGGCGAACACATCCCCAGCTACGGCCACGGGTTTCATTTTTGCAGTCTCCCTTCCCGCACGAGTTTGGATAGGTTCCACCGGACATCCTTGATGGTGGTGCGGCGTCCGGGGAACCGTTTGAGCACTTCAGCGACGATCTGTTCGTGGGTCAGCTTGCCTTCCAGCAACTTTTCACAGATGAAGGCTCCTGACCCGGTGGTGCCCGCGCCGGCGCGTGGAACGGGCGCCCGGCGCGGGGCGCCGTCCTCCGCTTCCTCCCCGCCCCCTTCCGGCGGCGTTCCCATGGCTCTGGCCGTCAACGCCTCTTCGAGTGAAGAGCTGATGCTGGTCACGGTCTTGAGATAACGCACGGCCTCAGCGGTCGCTCCTTGGTGGACGGAGTAGCCCATGTAGAGGTCGGCGCAGCGCTTGGCCGGGTAATCGGGGACGGGGCGGAAGCGATCGTCAAAATCCTTCTCCCGCATCTTCTTGACTGTGAGTGGTTCCGAAGGATCATGGCGAAGATACAGGACGGTGTTGCCGTCGGGGCGGTGGACCTGCAGGCAGACGCGGCCGTGGATGTCTTTGCAGACGACCACCGGAGGCATCGTCAGCGCACCTTCCCGCTTTTCATGGCCCACTTCTGCCATGTCACGTCCTTGGTGTCGGTTTTGGCGTCGGGGAACGCCTTGCGGACCTTTTCGACGATCTGCGCGTGGGTCCACTTTTTCTCCTTGAGCAGCTCACGGATCATGGCACCGCTGCCTTCCTTGCGCCCCCGGGGATCCCGCTTCTTCGGTGCAGCGGCGGCCTTCTTGGGCGCCGGGGCCTTCTTCTTGGGGGCTGCGGGCTTCTTGGGCACCGGGGCTTTCTTCTTGGCGGCGGGCTTTTTCTTCGTGGGCACGGTGGGCTCCTCGGTCTCGGTGGGTGGGGTGGATTCCTCGGCCTCGGGGATGCTGTCCTCCGGGGTCAGATCGTCTTCGGGATGCTCCTTGTCGCGCATAACGCTCCTTCATGTGATGGCCCCTAGGGGCCGGGTGGATAGACCTATTCTACGGGTTGAAGATTAAAAAATAAATAAATTATTTTTCATTCTTTAGGTAATCGAGAATCGCGGCGTAGAGCGCTTGTTCCACGTTGCCACGAGCATGCAGCACCGTGGCGCATTGCTGGTCGATCGTACGCCGCCCTTGCAGCCGATGGACCGTGACGATGCCAGCGGGGTTGCCTTGCCGGGCCACCCGCTTATTGAATTGGTCATACAACTCACGGTTGTGGGTCATCGCGTACCAGCACACATTTCGGCAACTCATTTGCAGATTGAGACCGTGGCCGACGGCTTGTGGGTGGGCCAAGAGGATGGGGATGTCCCCTTGGTTCCACGCGGCTTGCAATTCCAAATCTCGTTTGATGCTGTTGCCGCTGCCGAGGATGGGGATGTCTTTGCCGAACATCTTGAGCAATCGGTCAAGATCATGGTCATATTCGTAAGCCACAAACAATGGGGAGCCCTGCAGCTCCTCCACTAATTCTTTCAACGCCTCGGTCTTGGCATCGTGGAGGTGTCTGGTTTCACGTGGAAGAAGCAATCCGGTGGCGGGGTCTTGGTGCTGGATATAAAGACCCCCGTTGGAGATTTGCTTCAACTTACCCACTAGCACGCCACCATTGGCTGCGAAGCTGCGTTCGCCCTCCGCCACGACGGCGACGAGATCCTTTTTCATCTCGTCATAGATTTTTCGCGCCGCTGGCGGTAAATCGACCAAGATGTCATTGAGAACGATCTGTGGTTCTTTGACCGTTCCTTTCGGTGGTTCCACCCGATAGAACACCGGTTTGACTGCATCAAAAATGCGCTCTTGCGCGCCGTCCTGTGGTTTCCATGAATAGCCGTCATACGACGGAACGAAGTATTTCTTACGGAAGGCGGTGACGTAACGCCCGAAGGTCCGTCCTTCATCCAGCACGAACGTCTCACTGAACAAGGCTTCCAAATGGTTCGCCGCCGGTGAACCAGTACCACCCCAGCGGGTGGTGAAATAGTGGATGACATCTTTGAGGATTTTGAACCGGATGGATGTGGTATGTTTGAATAGGCTCAATTCATCGAGCACCAAAGTGTCAAAACCTAATGCTTTGACCCTCCGTGGGTCCACTTTGACCGACTTCTTGTGGGTGATTTCGGATTCGACTACTTTCGCATCGAACAACCACGCCAAACTTTCGACGTTGGTAATACAAATGTCAGAAGGATCTTTTTGTTCGGCATCCAACAAGTTCTGCTTATCCGACCCGTGCAGCACTCGGAAAGTGAACCCGTGAAAATCACGCCACTTCCATAGCTCCATCGGCCAAACCATGTGCGCTGGACGCACCGTGGTGACGATCAGCGCCCGCCGCGCCAGCTTGGCCCGCTGGCGTGTTTTGAATGCACCAAGCATGATCGTAGTTTTACCTTTCCCGGGATCGGCGAGTACGCCCCCGTGGGGATTGGCCAGGATCCACCGCATCGCGTCCATCTGGTAAGGGTGTGGGGTCCATAGCTTCGGAGGACCGTCCATTTGCCCGGACCACTGCATCGATTGCTGTTCTTGTTGAATCTGCAACCGCGACGGCATAGCCGAGCCTCCGTAAAAGATCGTGCCAAAACACTTGGGTGGGCCGCGGCTTCTCACCTGGCCGCTTCAACTCAAGGAAGAACGGATTGCCGCCGGGCAGAAGGAACAAGCGGTCCGGCAGTCCTTTCATTCCTTGGGGATTCATCTTAATGCAAACAAGTCCGCGGGATCTAGCCCAGCGGACCACAGCGTTTTCTATCGACGCTTCCAGCCGGCGCGGCATATCAATAGCGACAGGGGCCACCGTTGGCCTTGCGGAAATGGCACCATCCGCAATAACGGTTCGGAGTAGGGTCGAAGGTGCGGTCGGCGAACATGGGAGTCACACGTCGCTCCCACGCTTTCTTCAATTTCGGCAGGTCACTGCGTTTGAACACCAGGCGCTTCACATCCGCCGGCTTGGATGGATAGGTCAGCCCAAGGTCCAAATAGCTCAGCATCGCGCGCACCGTGTGGATGTGGGTGTAAGCCGGCTGCAGAAGCGCGCCGAGCGCGTAGAGGGACAACTGCTCCTCATATTCCACCGCTTCAGAGTCCCGGAATTTGCCGGTTTTCCAGTCATTGACCACCAGCACACCCGGATCATCCTCCGGCTCCCACGCGGCGTCGATTTTGATGCGGAGCCATGCTCCGGTCCAGTCATCCCACGTCGTCGGTTGCCAATCCTTAGTGTAGGCCCAACTGTCCTCCACCACGGTCATGATACTGCGCTTAGCGAAGCGAGCGCGGAGATACGCGAATAGATCGGGGAATTTTGACAGCTCCTCCGGCAGATCCCCGTCTATTTGCCCGCGGATCCACGCTTCAGCCAATTTGTGGATACGGTCGCCCCGTGACATGGCATCGTTCTGTGGCTCTTTCAATTTGAGCAAATGCTTCAACTTCGCTTTGAACGGACACAGCAGATAATCCCGCAATCTGCTGTTGCTCCAGCTTGTGAATGTGTCGGCCCTAGGCATGCACCACCTCCCGGCCTTCCTTGTCGAAGTCCTGCAGGTGGGCCCAGTCCCGCCCCCAGGTCCCTTCGGATAGCATGGGAACGTCGAAGGGAACGCTCTCCATCGCCTCACGCAAAATCTTGTGTGCCGAACGCAGTTCACGCTCCGGCGCCGACACCAACACTTCGTCGTGCACCGTCAAATAGAGGGTGTGTCCTTTTGGTTTCGCCTCCCAATAATTGAGAATAGCTTCCTTGGTGCAGTCCGCGGCGGAACCTTGAATCAGCACATTGAGGAGTTTATAGTCGAATTGGCGTAGCTTGCCTTCAATGATTTTGGCTTCCTCACAGTAATACTCCCGGCCTCCCCACGTCCGGATGGGCTTCTTGGACGCCGCGCGGAGTTTCATGTCATATTGCATCCGCTTAAGACCGGGGAAAATGGACAGATAGGCTTGCTGCACTTCGCGCGCCAAATCAACGGTGGTCTCGTTCTTGACGGCCAGCTTGCCCACACCCATCCCGTACAGCAGTCCGAAGCCGGTGTTCTTGATGTGCTTACGTGGGAAGTCCTTGTGCAAGAGCCGGTTAATCAGCTCACGGGCCAAGTCATGCACATCCATCCACGGGTTGGCCTTATAGGATTGCAGCAGTTGCCCATCCTCATAGTGGGCGAGAATGCGCAGTTCCTGTTGGGAATAGTCCCTATCCACCAACACTTCCTTCGGCTTCCACGGGATGACGTAACCACGTACCAGAGGAAGGGGTGGTAAATCGAAAGGCGCAGGCGCCTCGTCGGTGAACACCGGCTCGAATTTCTTCGGGATATTCTGGAAATTGGGATTGCTGCTCAACCGACCCGTCCGTGTCCCGGCCGTGTCCTCACCGCGTTCCATTTTGGTCTGGTTCCACACGGTGTGGATCAAACCGTTGGATGCCGTGGCGGTTTCCATCCATGGCCGCATAAAGGTGTGCAGGCAAGTGCCCAATTGGGTGCGGTATTTTAACACCGCCAGCAATTGGGCGTCACGCACTCCGCGCTTAAGACTTTCCTTATCGGTCTTGGGCCGGCCCGTCTTGGGGGTCACGCCCAGCAACGCCGCGTCCGCCACACCGGCTGACAGCATCGCCTCCACCAACGCCGGACCACTGTCGACATTGAGTGAAGGCGATTGTAGCCGTCCTTGTACCCACTCCGTCAAGCGATCATGGACCATTCCATAGGTAGTGATGTCCAGACCAAGGCGGTCCTTGTCCACCCTGATGCCTTGGCGCTCAAGATGAAGGAGGATGGGCATCAACTTACGCTCCCGGTCATACGCCGCTTCCATGCCACGCTTAACGATGCGTTCGTGCAACACCGTGAACAACTTCTCAGTACGTACCACATCCCCATTGGCGTAGGCGCCGACCAAATCACCCGGGGCATAAGCGACGTAGGCGCCGGCATAATGGGGTGACGCGGGCTTATCGGATAAGCGCAACCCGGTCCACCACAACGGCTGATGTTCACACAACCACGCCACCACCGCGTCACGCTCCTCGGGAGGGATGCCTAACAGCCTATCCGCGGATGGTTTCAATCCCAATTCAAGCTGGTGGGGATCTTCCAGAAACACCAAATACATGGTGTCGTGGATGCGGTCCCACGAAGGCTGCGGCAATTCCATGTGCACTTCGGCCAGGTCCACATCGAATTTGGCGTTGTGGAATAGCAACGGCGCTCCACTGTCCCACACCGCGCCTAGCGCCTTGCGCGCCTGCGCCCAAGAGCACGTGTTTTTACTGGGATGCCCCCACGCATAGTAAATCGCCTTTCCGCCCCACGGCTTGATACTGACCCCCACCGGGACGGGAGGGTAATAGGGCCGCGGACGGATGGGCAGAGATTCAAAATCCACCGTGGTGGGACGGATCACAGGATACGTTCAAGAAGCACGATGAACAGACCGATGGCTGCGCAAACGAGCCACACATACCCAAGAATTTTGAAAAAATTCGTCACGACAGCGCCTCCATCCTTTCACGCCGCCCACGCAAAGCATTGAAACGTGAAAAGATCCTCGAGACCACAGGCTTGCGAGCGCCGACTTTCCTCGAGAAATGCAGAAGGCTGAGGCACTCCGACTCCGTGGCGTCGCGGAGATACATGTTGAGTGCTTCCCAATCCTTCATCAAGCGCTCCGCGGCGTCCTGCGGCATCAACGCCGCAGGAGCCGCGGATTTCCGTCCCACCATAGGCTTGGTCATCACACGCTCCTAATACTTGGAAGGTCCCTTTTTTGCCGGAAGGGCCGGACGCGCGACGGGGCGAGGAGCCGCCACGGGCGCCGCCGGACGCGCGACGGGGCGCGGCGCGGGGGTAGGAGCCGGGGGCGGCGTAGCGCGCTGCACGGGAAGGTTGCCACGACGCGGCTCGGGGGCCGGCGCCGGTTCCGCGGCTTCCACGGGCTCTGACCACGGTTGGTAGGGAAATTCGATCAGCTCCTCAGCCTCATTGTGCCGTTGTGTCACGGTGTCCCGATACTCCTCAGCCAGCTTCTCCACCGTGGAGAACAGCACTTGGAATTGGTTCTTGGGGTGTGGGGTCAGCTTCACCCGGGTGACGACCGCATAGGGCGGACGATGCAAGGTGGCGTTGAGCTGGCGGACGTAGGCACCCCACCCTTTGACGGAGGTCACCGGCAGTTTGAGGTATGCGATCGCCGCTTCACGCATCGTCTCCGGATCGGTCAGCTCCACGCGCCCGTCCGCGGCCATGTCACCCGCCGGGATCAGCGCCAAGCGCTGGGTGTTACGGCACGCCTTCCCCTTGCCCTTCGCCGCGGTGCCCCACTGGTTGTGGGGGCAGACCTTGCAGCTTTCCGCCTGTGCGGTTCCGGCGTCCACGCAGACTTGGTGTGGCGCCATGGTGGCGGGGTCGGTGCCGAAGGCGAAGCACAGCGGGCTGGTCTTGTTGTTCTCATCGTATTCGCCGCCATAGTAGACATTCTCCAGACGTTCCGCGACCACCACCGTGGCCATCTGGTTGTCCTCGAACGGTGCGCCGTCGAAAGACAGGATGCCGGAGCGTGTGCTGAAGAATTGGGCGCCTCCACTGGATTGCTGCATGGCGGCCGCGCTTTGGGCGGCGGAAGCCAACTCCTCATCCCACGGGACGAGGGCGGTGCTGGCGGGCCTGACGGGTTCCGGTTTCTTGGGCATACTGTTCTCCTGTAGTGGTGGATGGAAAGGGACCGGGCGCCGAGGGCGACGGCCCTAGGGGGCGAAGGGGGAAAGGAGGAAAGGCCCTCCGCCCACTCGCCACCCCCGGCGCGCGGTCCCTTTCGGGCCGCGCTTGTTGGTCAGTCCGTCTCGCCTAGCCTGCTGAGGACTTCGACCCGCAGCAATGGGCTGAGCCTTCGCATCGTCCGCAAGGACAAGGACGCGTTCTGCTGCTGGGACATTTCGGCGCGGATGGTGCCGGCTACACCTTCATCGTGGGCCTTGAACAGGCCGAAGATATAGCCGAAGCAATCCCCACGGTCGTCGACGCCGGTCGTTTTTTCGTCATCCTCTTTGTCCTTCATCCCGGCACCGGACGCGATCTTGACGCCGTGCTTCTTGAAAACCTCCAACAGATCCGTGTAGACCAGATTGGTCTTGGAGGTGACTTCTTCATTGACCACCGATGCTTTCATTTGCTCTCCTTTGAGGTTGTTGTCCAAGGCTACAACTTGTTGATCTTGACCACCGTGGCGTTGAACACCGCCACCCCGGGGACCGTCTTACGGTCGTCCCAGCGCTCACGCACCGCCGCATCATTGACACGCCGCTGCAAAAGGTCGAAGCCCCTCGTCTTGCGGACGTGCTCCAACAGTGCGTCCCAGTCCTCCACGCGAGGAACCGGCTTGCCTTCCACGCTGACCCGTGCCACCCTGCCCGCGACGCCTGACGCTTCGCCCTTGGGCAACTCCCGGATCAGCTTTTCCTTCAGTGCGCTTTCGTATTCCTCGATCTCCGTGACTTTCTTCTGCAACGCGTAGCGCTCCTCGCGGGCCTTGTACAAGGCGTCCGCACACGCGCCCAACGTCTCCGGGATAACCCTTTCGCCCATCGTACTCCTCCTTTGCGTTCGGTGTAAATAAATTAATTCTTATTGAGCTGTTCGTAGATCCCGGACCGCCAATATTTGTCCTCCGCGTCGAGCGCGATGGTGAACATCTGCGGAATCGCCATCAACGCCACGACCCGATGGCCCGGGCAGCAATGCATGCTGTCCTTAGTCATCAGCGACCGCAGCTCACACTTCTCGCTTTCCGCCACGCGCTGGACCCACTCCGGCTGCTTACTCATAATTCACCCAGAGTGACGGATTGAAGCATGACATCACCGCGCACATAGAGCGGATGGCGCGGCTGCCCATAGCGTGTGGGCTCACCCAAGCGAAAGATGGGCTTACGGGCGGCCTTGGCGATGCCCGAGAACATCGCTTCGACGGAGAATGGATCCTTGCGCGCTTCCGCACCCCACGCGGCCACCACCAGGTCGGATTGTTTGACCGCAGCCCGCAGCCAATCACGGTTTTCCGCGCCCATCCGTTCCTCCAGCGTCCGCGTCCGCCACAGTTCTTTCGGATCCGTGGACCGCAAGGCGTAGAGGTTGGCCACCAGCAACCTAGAGCACCCCCACTCCTTGGCGAAACCGACGCAGCGACGAATGGTGGGATCATCCTCCGTGGCCGAGGCCGTCGATGGATTGAGCATGATGAAGCTGAGGTCCGTGCCACCACTGTCACCCACCGTCCGCCACAGAAGGTAGCGGTAGCGTCCGTCGCTGCTGAACACGGCGCCTTGCGGTGATTTGAGGAGGGAGCCGATCTCAGTGGGTGTGCTCATCGGTCCACCTCCACCATGGGCTTCTTGCATTGGGGGCAGTAGGGCACCCCGAAGTCCTCAGCCTGCCGCGGGGTCATCCAGACCGCCAACCCCTCGGAACACTCACAGCCCAGTTTCATTTGCGCCTTGGCCTTCGGCTTTTCCTCCTTGGTCGGATCATGGCGCAGCATGGCGGTGTGGGGGAAGGGGCCCAGCTTTTTGGCCAGCTCCGCCAGCTTCACTTTCAACACCTCCCCGGCCGTCGTCGCTGGCCAAGGCTTCTCGAGCCCGACGCCGGCGGCCAGTTCAGCGAACGCCTTCTTGTGCTTGGTGCCCTTCGGCAGGCAGGCGTGGCAGACCTCGTGGACCAGCACGCTCAGCGTCTCCGCGGCGTCCGCCAGCGTGGGGGTGACGGTGATGTAGGGGGTTTTGCCGTCCGCGGCCCAGCCGGCGTGGTAATACTCGCCTTGCACGCCGCGGCCTTTGCTGAGCGGCCAACTGACCAGGATCTGCAGCCCCGTGGGGATCTCGGCGCCGGCGGCTTTGAACATCGGCCGCATCCCGTCGACGGCTTTCTTCAACCATTTCTCCCTGCTGTCCAGTTCCATGATGTTCTCCTTTCGGGGTGGGTGTCTAGGGCGACGGACCCATTTTACGGATTGCCCATCGAAAAGTAAATAATTTATTTTACACCCTTCCCTGCACACTCCGTGCAGGCCGTCTTCGACCCTGCGAAGGACGCGCCGCGCCGGGACACCCATCCCCGCCCCTTGCACGTAGGGCATCGCCGCGGCTGCCGGGCGTAGTCTAGGGCGGCTCTATACGCGCTAGAAAGGGCCCGAAACGCCTCCGGATCGCCCCCGGCGTCCGGGTGGACGGTAGGGGCAAGGGCGCGCCAGGCGCTTCGCACGTCGCGCTCGGTGGCCGTGGCCTTGTCAAGGCCGAGCACTTTCCACGGGTCCTTCAAAACTTCGTCCCTCCCGTCCCGGTCGTCTCCATGATGTGCTTCACCAGGCCGGCGACGGGGGCGATGGACCACTTGGCCACATTACGAATGCAGAAGTACCGTTGCTGTCCCTCCGGTCCGGGGATGGGCTTGCCGTTATGGACCATGATGGCGCCGGCGCGCTTCAGTTCACGGGCCATACCCATGACGGCGACGCGCCCCTTCCCCACGGGGTCGTAGAGGTCCAACAGTTCCTTCGCCGTCCACAGATCACGCGCCGCACCGCTCGGCGGGATCAGCCTGCCGGGGTCCTCCAAGAGCTGGCGCACCCAGTTGCCGACGTCGCTGAGACCGATGGCCACCATGCGGTCGCGCGCGGAGGTGCGGAAGGCTTTGGCTCGTGGGTTGAATTTGGAGACGTCACGTCGCAGCAACGCGTCGAAGACGGCTGCGCTCAAACTACCGTCCCGGTAGGCTTTGTCGTAGGCGGCGTAGAAACTGTCCGGCAAAGGTTCGACCATGATCTCGATGACGAAATAGCGGCGGTCATCGTCGTCCAGGAAGAACACATCCGGATGGTTGGATGTGAACAGATAATTGATGCAATCGGGGATGACGTAGCTCGGGACGTATTTGGTGTTGATGCGGATCTCGGATTGGGTGATAAGGCTTTTGAGCATATCGGCGTCGGCGCGGCGGTCACTTCCTGTCACATCGTCACCCATGACGAATTGCTTCGCCTCCGCCCATTCATTGAACCCGGATTGCAGGTGTCCCGACTTGATCTCGGTGAAATTGGCGCCGTAAATCTTCCCGATGGTGTAGCCTATAAAACTCTTGCCCGTCCCTTGCCTCGTCCCGTGGAGCACCGCGGTGGCGAACATCTTGACCCCGGGATGCTGCAAAGGATAGGCCAGCCAATCGAGGAACCAATCCATCGCGCCGTCGTCCGCGCTTTTGAATAGGTGCTTGACCAAATCGAAGAACATCTTGGCGAGGGCGTCGTCGCGCTTGGGTTCCAGCCCCCAACCTTGCCACAGGTTAAGTGTGCCGTCCTCCGGTTCACGCTCCGCGCCCGGGCGGTAGGTCATGGCCTTGACTTCGTGGCGTAAAGGCCATTCGATCCAACGTTTGGCGGCGGGGACGGATTTGTAGGCCAGTGTACCGTCGGCCCGCAGCACGGCTTCGTGGGTCCGTGACGACGCCTCCAGGCTGGTCTTGAATGTGTCCGGTGAGACCTTGGCGAAAGTCTCCAGATCGACGATGATATTGTCCTTACGAACGTAGACATACCGCTTGTTGAGGTTGAACAGCGGCGTGGACAGACCGAGGGGTGGCGCCTCGTGGAGCAGCCGTTGCAGACCCTCCACACCACCCTCATCATGTACCAGGTAGTCGTCCAGCCCCGTCTTGCCACCGGGCAGCAGCGCCGGCAATGCACAAAGGTGCGCGATCGCCCCGCGCCGTTCCATCTCGTCGGCCAATTCCTTGATCGCGGCGCAGACCATCTCGTTGCTGGCGTAGTCGCTATCGAAACAGACGTAGACGTGGCGACCGAACCAATCGAAGCGCTCCAACCCCGGCAGGAAGGCGATCCCTCGTCCCATGGACCGCCAATTGTAGACGCCGCCGAGCCCGATGGTGATGAATCCATTGACGCACGCGCACGCCGCTTTCAGCTCCCCTTCCGTCAGCAAGACGGGGATGGTAGGGTCGGTCGCGACGGCGTTCCAATCCTCGGTCTTAGGCAGATAGGCGAACGGGGGCGTGCCGGGCGTCTGCAGGTAGCGCCGCGGCTTCTCCACCAAACCTTTGAATCCCGGTGGGTTCTGCAGCAGCCGGATGCGCCAAAACGGTTTGCCCTTCTCCAATGGCCAGCGGATCTCGGCGCCCGCCACGTCGAAGTAGCGGAACAGCAGGGAAGGGACGGGGTAGCGCGGGTCGAGCGCCGCGGTTTGCTCCGGCTCCAAGACCGAAACGCCCAGCGCCTTCCCGTCCTCCATGGTCAGCCCGGACGACGACAGTTTCTCCGCGGCCAGCTGCCCGGCCGCGGCGGAGGGTTTAGGCATGGTCAGCCCCGCAGCTTGCGCGTGCGGGGGTCCCACAACAACGGTTCGACCAGGCTGCCCAACGGCACGGCGCGCTCGTCGGCCCGTGCACGCAGAAGATCAATCAAGGGGGTGGGGAGGGACAGGCACAGTTGCTCTTTGCGCTCGGCGCTCCGCGGTCGCCCGGGGCGGCGTTGGTGTTTTACCGTGGGGGCTTCTAGAGCGCTCCGGGGGACGCTAGGGGCCTTCGTCGATGGCATCGGTTCTCCTTGGAAAAGGGCGCCCAGCCGGTTTAAACCGGCTGGGGCTTCAGTGTCTAGTGCCAGCACTTTCAAGGAAGCGGTGCCTTCTTTGCCAACGCCTTCCACCATGCATCGTTTCGCTCGCCCAAGAAGTTTCGCAGTTCCTTTTCGGTCGGTCGTCTGAAATCCTTCTCCTCTTGCCACAGGTTGTTTCCGACCGTCCCGTCCGGACGGAGTGCGTGGGTGTTGTTGAGCCCAGGTAGATGGATGGAGATCTCGCCTAAAGGATAATCATGTGCACTGTCTTCGACAGTGGGAATGACGGCGCACAAAACGGGGACACGTCTGATCGTGTCGTTCACACCTTCCCGTACTTCCACATCAATCCTGTCCCCGGCCAAGATGCTAACGATCGCTGCCACATGGCGCGTCTTGCACCCGAAGGGGTTCCCGTCTTCGATGACCTTTTTCAGTTGCTTTCCTTTCATGGTCTTGGGTTCCTTTTTCTCGCCCGGCTTATGGATCCATGCCGCCGTGGCTTTGACGATAGCCTCTGTGTACTTCCCACGAAGTGCTTTGTCCATGTCAATCCTCCAAGAGGTAGGCGAGACGGTGCCACCAGCGCTCGTTGCGGCTCCGCAGGAATTTGGTCAATTGCCCGACCGTGGGGATGATGTAGCCCCTCGTGTTGAGGTCGGAGCTGTCGCCATCCTCGTCCAGCCAGTCGTCGCCACCCGCCTCTGTGTATTTGATATGAATAGTGCCTCCGTAGATGACGGCGATCAGTTTCGGCAACGCCTCGGTGGATTTGCCGGCCTTCCCTCCATCACCTATCTTCGCCCCGATCAGAATGGAGCAGATTTGGCGGATGGCCGGCGCCTGGTCATCCTCGTCGAAATCAGCTGCATTGATGAGCCGTTCCAGGTTCCGGGCCTTCGTCATCGCAGACTTGCCCCCGCCCTTCTTGGCCTTGATGGGCTTCGGCCGGGCTTTCGCCGTAACCTCGAGGATTTGAGTATAAAGCCATGGGTCGACCTTGACTTCTCGTTTGGACATGTCATTCTCCTTTGCTCTTGCCCGAACCCCGTCGGGCGCGGATCTTCATGTAATATTCGCGTACCCGCTGCCTGTGCTCAGTGCATAATGTCTTACCCGGCTCCGCCGGATGCTTGCAGCCACCGTAGCCGCAAAGCCCACGGGTCCGTTTGGCATGGTAGCGGTCACGGTATTCATTCAAATGTGCATCGCAATAGTGTGCCCCGGGAGCGCTTAGCGATGAACATGCACTGTAAATGCACCTCCCGGCTGCCTGACGCTCCGCCCTTAGCGCGCGGCTCCTGGCGTTGACCATTGCGCGGGATTCTTCGAGATGCTTGGCACAATACCTCGCGCCAAGCGCCGGGGGTTGACCGCAAGCAAGTGAATAGGTGCACAACCCTTCGGAAAGCAGCATTTTTCTGTTGCCCCGCTTGGATACCGCCATTTGGTGGAGATGGTGGTCGCAGATTTTATGGCCGGGCGAGACGGGGCGATCACAGCTCATGCGAATGCAAAGACCGAATCGGATCTTGTCCGGCATCTCAATGCGCTTGTATTCCAGCCATTTCTCATGCGCATCTTCATTGGCGTATTTAAAGCCAGGCTCCTTGTCCCCTACGCGCCGGCCCATGCCCACCTCCCCAAGAAGATCCCCACGCGCCCCACCGATGCCATCAGTCGTGGAGCGCGTGGGGAGATGGTCAGCGGCCGAAGAGGGCCGAGAGCCGCCAGCCGCGCGATGCGGACGGTTCATCATCGCCCATCCGCGCCGCCCTCAGCTTGGACATCAACATGATCTGCAGCTTCGAATCGTCTTTGACCATGGCCCAGCAGCAATCCAGCACGGTCTTGCCGCTGGCGTTGACGCGCAGTGATGCGTGGGTACTCACGTCCCCATCCTCGTCCTTCCCGAAGCCGACGATGTAAAGCACCATCTGGTCGTACTGGCTGGCCGCGGCCTGCGTGGCGGCCTTCCCCTCCGCCGCCTTCACGGCCTCGTTCTGCTTCGCGACCTGCGCATCGTCGGGCAGGTGCATCCCTTCCTCACGCAGCACCGCCTCGACGCGCTCGACGATGCGCCGGCGCTTGGCCTCGTCGAAGCCGAAGAAGGGGCTGAGCACTTCGCGTTCTTTGCTGTCCTTGGTCATGGTGTTCTCCTCTCAATTTTTGGGTGGTTGGGTATGGCGCATCCAGCGCCGCCGATCCTTCCAGTCATCCAGCAGCACCCCGACGGCGAGGATGCCGATGAACAAGCCGCCGATGGCCACGGCACAGCCTACGCAGGCGCAGCCGACCAGCAGACCTTCCTTGAACGCCGCGAGCACGGCGCCTACCGCCGGCCCAAGCCGCCCATCAACAACTTGGGCAGCAAAGACCGCATCAAGTCAGGGTAGTGGCTCAGAATGGACTCGATCGCCTGCCCGGCCATGGCCTCCGAGCCGTTGCAGCTCAGGAAAGAGCTCGTCCCTTCGTCCCCGTCCTCGTCGACGCCGAAGCCGAGACCGAAGACCAGGATCTGGTCCTTGCTTTGCCCCAGCTCTTTGCGCTTGGGGTCACCACCACCCAGCTCGTTCATGGTGACCAGTTCCGCGTCGGTCATTAAGGCCATGCCCTTGCCGCGCAGCCAGTCCTGCAGGTCGTTCCACAGCGCCTCGCGCTGTTTTTCGGTCATGCCGTACAGCGGGCTCAGCGCCTTGGGCTTCTGCTTCTTGGTTGTGGTCATGTCGTTCTCCTTTTCCATGGATGTGCTTGGATTCGTCCCGGCACCATGCCAGAAGCACGCGCAAGCACAACGCGCCGCACACGATCCAGACGGCTAGGTCAATCCTCTCCGTCATAGTCCTCGCCCCAAACCTTCGAGACGACAAGCAGCGCCGCGATGACGCCCGCGGTCCACCACATAGTCAATCCTCCGCGAAGAAGTGCAGGACCCCGGCCAGCGCCCCGGCCATGACACCGTGCCGCCAGTCGGTGATGTGGTCCTGCAGGTAGGTGAACACGGCCACGCCACCCGCGAAGCCGCTGAACACGGTCACGGTCTTATGCAACCGTTTGTGCTGATGACGCCAGCGCTGCTCCTGGTCCCTCTTCGGCGCCGTCACGGGACCAACTCCAGGGTCACCACCATCCCTGGCCACGCCTCGGCGATCTCGGTGAGCTCCAAACGGTCGTGGTTGCAGACGGTGCAGTGGACGACGGTGTTGACGAGGACGAGGAGGTGGCCTGCGTGCGTGCCGCCTTCCCCGATGTGGCGTAACGAGGTGTCCATACGTGTCTCCTTTCTCCGAGGGCGCGCCTAGGGGCGCGGATGTGGGAGGGATACTAGCACATTGATTTAAATAAATAAATATTTATTTTATCAATGACCGTCGCCTCCCTTAAATAAGGAAGGCGCCTAGGGCTACCCCTAGGCGCCTCGGTCCTTACGCCGCCTTGTCGTGCTCAACCATCTCGACGATCCTCGTGCGCAGCTCCCACGACGCACCGTCATAGAATGCCTTGGCCTCCTCGTCCGTCGCCCAGCGCCAATCCCCATCCTCCATCGGGCGTGAAGTCGGTGCGTGGTTGCCCTGATCACCAGCCGACGTCAGCATTCGGCCCGTGTCACCCACCGATAGCAACGGCGTGTTGAGTTCATAGTCATGACTATTGGGATTCTTCAACAGCACCACGACATCGTAGCGCTGATCGGCGTGGCGTCCACTTTTCTTCACCACCTTCAGTTCGACACCGGCGAGCGCCGAGACCAAGGCGGTCACCGCGGCCTGCTGGCAGCCGAGATCGCACTTGTCCATCAGCGCTTGCAGTTCCGCTTGGCGCGAATCCGTGATGGCAGGCGCGGGGGTGGTCCGGGCACTGATATTTCGCGCCCGTCGGTCCAAGGCATAGGCCACCGCCGCGTCATACTTCTCCTTTATCGCAGCGATCTTCTGCGCCTCACGCTCCGCGGCGAGCGCTTTGATCTCGGCTTCCTGCGCTTCCTGCGCTTCCCTGCGCTTAAGTTCAACGGCCGCTTCCAGCGCCTCGCGCTCGGCGTTGAGCTCGGCCAGTCGCTTCTCCTCGGGCGTCATGGGCAGCAATCCCGTGAACGCGCCACGGGCGCGCCATTGCTCCGTGACGTTCGCCACGCCGTCGGCGCCCGTGGCGTAGTTGTCGGGCTTCAAGACCGCACTGAAAGTCGCCCGATCCGCCGCGCGTATCCAGCGGCCATACCCGGTCCATTCGCCGCGTTCGCTCGTCCGCAGTATTTCCGCGTTCCCGTCGACGCGTTCGCCGTCGAACATAAAGACGTAGGCGGGGCGAAGATCGCTCTTCTTGTCTCCGCATTCATAACCCAGCTTCCAGCAGGCGCGCTCGGGTTCCACCCCGTCGATAGGAATGGTCATGGGCAGGCCGAGGGTGCTGAGATCGATTTTAGCCATGGTGCTGTCCTCCTTTGCTTGCGTGAAGGCGCATGCCGGCGGAATGCCGACATGCGCTAGGGCCGTTCTTTAAGGCGCTCCGCGTCGCGACCAAAGGCTGGCCTTTGGTCGCGTAAGGATCAATCCGCCCCGTGGTACTGTTCGTGGGCGTCGTGTTGGGCCAGGTCGTGGGAAGCCCGCGTCAGTTCGGCGCGCAGCGCCTCGGCGTTGTCGTCCAAAGCTCTGATTTGCGCCACGAGCCGGCGCCGTTGGGCGTCGACTAGGCCCAGTTTGTTTTGCGCCCCGTGCAGGCGCGCGAGGATGCCGAGACGCGCCGAGGGCGTCGTGATGGTCGCTTCTGTCATGGTGGGTCTCCTTTGAGGGTGCAGCTCTAGGGCGCTGCGCATTGCCTAGCAGGGAGGGGAGTTAGTCCCCTCCCTGCTAGGCGCTCCGCGTTACGTCCAAGGTCTAGGCGACCTCGGCGTTGAACCGTCCGGCCTTCATCGCCCAGCGGTTCCAATACACGTCCTTAACCGTAGTGACGTGATCGGGGAAGGCGGCGAGAACCTTGGTCAGGATGTCCTTGGGCTTCAGTTTGCCCTCGCGCAAGTACTTCCGAATCAAAGCGCCGGACCCTTCGCCCTTGGGCGCCGTCGTCCGCGTCGCGCCCTTCTGGGCCTTGCTCTTGACGGCCTTGGCGACCTTCTGGCCCTTCCGGGCCTTGGGCTCGTCGTCGCCCGGAAGGGCGTTCAGCACGATCTTGCCTTCCTTCCGCGTCGCGACCTTCTGGGCCTTCCCCTTGCGCGCGGCTTCCTTCTGGCGGAGGGCGCGCATGGCGAGACCCTCTTCGAGGGACGTGGCGCTTTCTTGCGTGACGTTGTTCATGGCTTAACTCCTTTGCTAGGGCGGAGATAGTCCGCCCGTCTAGCAGCGTCTAGGGCGCTGCGCGTTAGGCCCTCTTATATAAGAAGGCTTAAGGCGGAGCGCCCTAGTTAGGTTTTCAAAGACCAAGGGGCGCCGTCCGTGCGCGTCCCTATCTGAGGATTATTATACACCCTTTTAGCAAAAAGTAAATAAAAAAATTTATTTAAAGAGAAATAGTTAGGGGCGGGGAGGAAGGCTTGGGACTAAGCGCTTAGCGCTCAGCGCTCAGCGTTCTTAAAAAGCCTTATAGAATAAGGATATTCTAACCTGCCTCTAGAAGCCTTTTAAACGCATTATTTTATTTAAAGAGGGATGAACACCGGGAGGGCCTTTTTAAAGGGTTTCTAAGGCAGCTAAAACGTTTAGTTTAATCTTGTAAGGTATTTTGTGAGATGCTTAAAAAGGGCACTTGCCCTTATACTATTTCCCCCATTCAAGGGACTAAAAAGTTATATAGATAGATAATATATATAATAAGAATAAGGGGGAGAATAGGGGAAAAAGTAAAATCTAGAGTTAAGAAAATAAGCATCTCACAAAATAACTTACCTAACTCAAACCGCTTTTTAGGATAGTAGAGCCCTCCCATTAGAAAGTTTAGAGAAAGCTAAACTAGGACACCCATGGGCACATACTCCCCTTTCTCCCCACATAGCGCCACGCGCTAAGCGCCCTGCCTTTGCGGCTGCCCCTCCCCCTCCCTATATAGGAAGGGGCGCTAAACGCTTCCCTTCTGAGTGGCACTTTTCCTAGTCTCGCCGCGCCACGCGCTTAGCGTTTTCTATTGCGCCCACGCGCTTAGCGCTCAGCGCTTCACATGTCCAGCATAAAATAAATTATTTAATTTAATGGTGGACACGCTAGGCGTTTAGCGCTAGGCGTTTAGCGCGGCTTCTGAAAGGAGGTGGGTAAGGAGGGTTGACGCGCGGAGGGCTCAGCGTTTGGCGCTTGGCGCGCAGATCATGGCGCGACCACTATACCCGCTTGGGGTCCTCCGCCGGCCTAGTGGCTGTACCCGTACGAGAACGCATCACAATTGAAAATATAATTGAGACACGGCGGCCAAAATAGGATTGAAAAATAATTAATATGGACACCCTTCCACCAGCGCGCTTAGAGTCAAGCGCATACCCTTTCTCAAGGACCCACAATGGGCAAATCCATGAAGCTCGGTGGCGGAGGGCGATTCGCCAAACTCGAAGGCCAATTGGCCGGTAAGCCCGGTATCAAGGATCCCGCCGCTGTCGCCGCCTCCATCGGCCGCAAGAAGTATGGTGCCGCCAAGATGGGCGAGATGGCCGCCAAGGGCAAGGAGCGTGCCGAAAAGAAGGAAGGACCCTCGGCTTCCCTCAGCGCTATGAAGCGAGCGCAAGGCGATCTCTGATGCCTTCCATCGCTCCCCTCGCCGATTGGCCCCAGCTCTACGCGGAGTGGAAGGCGCAATGGGAACCCGCGGGGGAGAGCATCGCGGCTTTCGCCCGGGCGAAGAACCTGAAACACAAGACGGTGGAGGGGCAGTTCCGCCGGCGGGAAATCAAGGCGAGCCTCGACATCGCCCACGCCCGCAACAAGTCCTTGCTGTTGAAATCGCAAACCAAGGTGGCGGCCGCGCTCGACGCTGAGAATGTCGAGCCGGACTTCGCTTTGAAAGTGTTCAAGACGGTGTTCGAACGTGAGGAGCCGAACGCGGGGCTCGCCCAGCAAACCAACATCATCGTTCCGCCGATGTTCGCCTCGCCGGCCGCACAGGCCGCGATGGAGGCGCTCATGCGGCCGCCCGCGGATTCCTCGGAGCCTTCCAAGGCCCAGGAAGCGGCGGCCCGGTTGATGGAGATCCGTGACATCGAGCCAGGCGCAAAGGACGCTTAACCGCGCCATCCAATCCTTGAGGTGCTGTATGGACGAACGTGGACCGCATGGAACCATCTATGCCACCTGTCCGGACTGCAAGGCCGAGGTGGACATGATCTGCCCCAATTGCCACCCCGAATGCGAGAAGGTCTTCGATTTCGGTTCCACCGATCCCGCCACCCCCTCCGAAGTCAAGCAGGTCCATATCCCTCCCATCGAGGACATCGACCATATCCAGGTCCGGCTCAGCGGGTCATGGAGTGAACAGGATCTGGACAACATGGCCCAGGGATTCCAGGCCGCGGCGGAGGCGGCGAAAGAGGATGGGCTCGGCATGGAGTTCGTGTTCGTCACCAAGCGCAAGCGCGGACCGGTGCTGGGACGACCGCTGCCGAAGGAAATCCGCGACAAATTCCGCATCATCGGAGGCGGCCATGCGTGACCCCCATGATCTTTGGAATGACCATACCTTCCGCACATTGCTGGACGACCTGTTCAAGGCGCGGCGGGACGACGCGCTAGGCCCCGTGCGCTTGAGCATGCTGCTGCAGTATGCTGGGCAGAATGTCACCTCACCTCCACGGGCCGTCAGAACGGACTATGGAGTACAGACAGTACCCCATATTCCTTCACCCACACCGCCACCCATGTCTATTGGCGATGTGGCGACGGACCTTCCGCCCGGCTTCATCCCGCTCGAAGCCGATGGCCCCGCCAGTACGGAGGAGATCAAGACCTTCAAGCAATACGCGGACCAACAGATCAAAGGGCGCCCGGCGCCTGACGCGAAGCTGCGGGAAGTCGCGGCCAAGGTCGCTCAGCATTTGGAGACCGGCGCTTGGGACGCCAATGGACAGATGACCATTCGCCTTCCTCGCTACACGCAGACCGCCGGGCTGGAGGCGATCCTGAAGCGGGAGTTCAAATCACGATTCAGCCATGTCGACATGTCCTTGCCGCCGAAGAACACGACGATCAATGGGAACAGCCCGTCGGCCTCCGCGGTCAATGGCAGTCAGGGTGAGAGCGTCGACGGCTGGGTGCTTCTGTTCCATCGCTGATGCCGTACGAAGCGCCGGCTCCTGTGGGGGTGGAAGCGACGCCGGGCACGCTTGCGCCGACGCCTCCTGTCCTCGACTTCCGTGGAAATCCGAAGCAGGAGGAGTTCGTGTTCTGCCCGGACCCTTGGGTGGCCTTCGCCGGCGCCATCCGCTCGGGCAAGACGGTCGGCGCCTGCGCGCGGGTATTGTTCCACGCCCAGATTTACCCCGGTAGCAGGATCTTGGTGGGGCGGAAGTTTTTCACGGATCTGGAGAGCACGACGCTGAAGGAATTGTTTCGTCTCGTTGCGGCGCAGAATGGTGGGTCCTACCGCAATCCCGGGCCGCTTGTCGTTCGCCACCAGGCCGGACAGGGACAGCACACGCTATGGATCAGGACCAAGGGGGAGCCGAGTGAAATCAGTTGCCGACCCTGCGCTGAGATCCAGAAGCAGCTGGGGTTGGAGATCAGTGAGTATCTGCTGGACCAGGCCGAGGAGTTGGAGGAGGAGGTGTTCAACCACATCCACTCCCGCTGCTCCTACTGGAACGCCGAGCGCACGGCGAAATTCAAATCACGCTACGGCTACCCGCCACGACGCTGGGGCACACTGACCGCCAATCCGGACCCCGGGTGGATCAAGAGCATGCTGTTCGAGGAGAACAACGGCTGGCGGCTGTTCGAGACCACGATCGAGGACAACCGCGCCAACCTCGGTGACGAGTACATCGAGGATCTGTACCGCAGGATGCCGAAGGACTGGTGCGACCGCTTCCTGCGAGGTGACTGGAACATCCGCGGCGGAGCCGTTTATCCGGAGTTCAATGAGGACGTGCACGGCATCCGCTCCTTTCCCATCCCCGCCCACTGGCCGCGCTTCCTGGCCCATGACTGGGGTATCTCCAGCAGGCATCGTTGCGTGTGGTTGTGGGGCGCCGTGGACGAATATGGGCGGCTGTACATCGTCGATGAGTTGTCGGTCACCGACCAGATCGTTTCGCAGGTGGCGGGGATGGTCCGGGACAAGACCCGGATGGACCGCTACTGGCCCGTCGAAAGCGACGGCGGTATCCTCTGCGTGATGGACCCGGCGACGAAGCAGCGCCATGGAGTGACCAACCGCACCATCCGGGACGAGTACGCGCTCCATGGGATCTATGGGCGGGACGCAAACAACGACGTCAGCGCTGGATTGAACAAGGTCGCGGAGCGCCTGCACATCCAGCCGAACGGGAAGGCGGGGCTCTATATCTTCAAAGATCGCTGCCCATGGCTGATGAAACATATCAAGACTTATCAGTGGATTCCGCCGAACGCGCAAGGCATCGCGCCGGGGAAGCCGCTGAAAAAGAACGATGACGAGGTGGACACGCTGCGGTATCTCGTCATGGATGTGCTTGAATCGTCATCGGCGGCGGCGCCGAAGAGCGAGGAGAGCCGGGACCCGTACGGTGACTACATCCTCAAAACTTTCATGCAGGGAGGTGCACGTGGACGCGTCGATGGCGGTATTATCTTCTGAGCAGTCGGTGGAGCATCCGGCCATGACCCCGGTGGGGGACCATTTAGTGGTCACTCTGCTCGAGAATGAGACCGAAATCAGGACCAAAAGCGGCATCGTGTTCGCCGTGCCGGACCAAGCGCAGGACAAGCCTAACCGCGGGGAGGTCATCGCCGTTGGGGAGGGTCGGGTGCTGTCGGACGGCACTGTGCGCGCCATCAAGATCGCCCTGGGTTCCAAAATCCTGTTTTCACGGTATGCTGGCAACCAGTTTACCCTGACCGGACCCGATGGGGTGCGGCGGGACTACCTTTCCATCAGCTATGACGACGTGCTGGTGGTCCTCCACTGAGGTCACAGATGGACAGCCCGGCTCCCACCCAACGCGCTGAGGGCGCGACGGCACGCTCTTTGGACGCCTCGGAACCACCTGACCCGGATCCGAACGGCTTCCAAGAGGACGCCGACAAGAAGCAGGACGAGAAGAAAAGCAAAGTCCAGCTGCCGGAGGGGTTGACCGAGCAGAGGCTGAAGGAGTGGGCCGCCAAGAAGAAAGCCGCGCACGCCCATTGGTTCGGTGACAACAACGGGTTCAACGAAAAGATCAATGATTGGTGGAAGGCGTATGACAACAAGCTTCTGGCGGGACAGCAGACGCCGACCGCGGTGCCCATCTCGAATGCCATCATCGAGACGGACACCGCCAAGACCTACCAAGCGGTCATGGCACGGGCACGGGTGGTCGATGCCATGTCGAAGCAGGCGCAGATCGACAATGAGAACAAGCAGACCATCAATGACTTGGTGAACCAGGAGTTGCTGTGGTCCGAATCACGAACCGGGGAGAAACTGTTTGCTACGATCAAAGCATTGAAAATTGAGGGGACGGGAATCGCCCGGGCGCGGTGGCGCAAGCGCTTCGTTGAAACCATCCCTGATACGTCCTCCGTCGATCCACTGAGTGGTGAGCGTGTCCCGAACAGCACCGTCGAGGAAGTCAAGGTGTTCAAGGAGACCTTCGGACCGGATTGGGAATCGACCGCACTACAGAACATGATCTATGACCACCGCAAGAACCGCATCCAGGAGAGCGGTTACGTCTGCGAAAAGCAGTTCCCGTCGGATGAGGAGCTGCTGATTATGCAGGACGAGGGGCTGATCGACAATGTGGAGGAAATCCTCAAGCAGCCGGCCAGTAAGGAGGACATGCAGAAGGATCTCGACGAGAAGCGCAAGCGCCAACTGGCGCCCGCCGGCAATGGCCCGGTTGAAACTACGGACAGCACGGACACCCGGGAGCTGGACGAGTGGTTCGCTTGGGTGCCATACCAGAAGCCCCAAGAGGACGGCAGCACCAAGTGGCAGATGACCGCGCTCCATTTCATCATCGTCAATGATGATGCCTTGGTGCTCTGTGAGCCCAATCCGTGGGTGGACGAGACGGGGCACGGACCTGGGCACCCTTACATTTCGTTCCATCAGTGTGTCATTCCGCGGTCCTTCCTCGGCAAGTCCGTCCACGCTCCGATCATGGACACGCAGGTCTACATCAATAATCTGATGAGCAGTTCGCAGCGTTTGGTCAACAAGGCGGCGCGGAATCCGACTTTCGTCAGCCGTGGCGCTGGGCTCGACACGCTGCGCCTGTTCACGGACGAGCTGGCCGTCATCCCCGTCCAGGACGCCTCCCAGGTTAAGTACAATCCGATCGATGGTGCGCAGATCAAGGCGGTGAGCGATGAGCGGGCATGGGCCATCAACATCGCCCGGGAGACTGTGGCGGCTAACGAACAGGCCCAAGGGGTCCCTACGACGACCCTCGGGAACGCCACGGCGACGGAAGCGGCGATCATCAACGCCAATTCCGGCACCCGCTTCCAACTGATCGTCGACCAGTTCATCTATGAGTTCTTCGCCGCCCTCGGAAACCTGTACTACTGGATGATGCGCCAATGGGCCATGGACGATGATTTGGTGGTGCGCGAGAGCACGATCGACGGCGCGCCACGGAACGTCACCCGGGCAGATCTACAAGTGGATTATTTCTTCGTCCCCATCACTTCGGCCGTGGTCAATGACACACGATCCATGCTGCAGCAGGAAATGCAGTTCGCCCAGCAGGTGCAGCAACTGCAAGCCACCAATCCGCAGGCCATGGTGGATTCCACCGGAAAGATGTACCGCTTCGACCTGTTCGATTTCCTGGTGCAGGAGATCATGCCGAAACTGAATATCCGCAATGGACGGACTTACATGAAAGAGGTTCCACCGGAGCAGATGATGGCCATGCTTCAGGGTGGCCAACCCCAACAGGGCCAACCCGGCGCTCCTATTCCGCAAGCCGGCGCCGCGCCCAACTCTTTGGCCGGCGGCCATGGATTGCCGCGAATGGCGCCGAAGGAAAACCATGGTGTTCCCACCGCTCCGCCGCGGGGTCCAGCCCCTCGCCTGCCCGTGGCGCCCGGGCCTAGCTTCGCCCCGTCCCAACCCTTCAACGCTTGAGGCTATATGCAGACCGTCGAGGAGATGATCGCGGAAGCGACTGCCAGGACCAAAGCCGCTATCCAGGAAGCCGCGGACGCCGTGGCGAAGTATGATGTGGTTCGTTCCATTCCGGAGCACCCGGGATGGATCGTCATGCACAATGTTTTGCTTGAACGTGCGAAAATACAGCGGGAACAATGCCAAGACATCCTCGACCGTATCCTGTCCGTGGGGAGGACCGAATCACTGGAAATACAATTCCGTGAGGCTCGGGCGTGGTTACTTGGCCTTGAAACCGCGATCCAGCTTTGGACGTGGATCCGGGACCGGGCGCTCGAAGGAAAGAATATACTGGACAATAGTGCAAGGTTGGCTCTAGATTCACAACAGAACGGCCAGGGGCCGGAGCAATAGCTCCCCACCCCGATGGCATCTCAGAGTTGCTAGGGACCGCCCCCACGAGGGCCCATCCCGATGCGGAGGAGGAACAATGGATTCGCCAGTCATCACGTCGGATATGCCGGGGACTGAACAGTTCGCGGGTATGAGCGAGGAGGAGTTGGCAAATCAGCTTCCGGCCCAGGGCCAAGCGCCCAGGGATGGCGGCGGGTCCCAACCCACTACGCAGCAAGACGCCGACGGGGGTGCGACGGGTGGTGGCACCGCGGGAAAGCCGGCTTCCAAGAGCCTGGATCCGCAGCCTGGGGATACGAGCAAGATCCTCATGGAAAAGATCACCGCCATGGAAACGGCGATGCAGAACATGAACCGCGAGAATTTGGCGTATAGGGCGCTCCAGAGCAAGATCGACAAGCTCGAAGCGGCCCTCGCGTCGAAACCCGCATCCACCGCTAAGGCCGACGATCCGGACGCCAAGATGCAGGAGGAGGCGGCCAAATTCGTCGAGGAGATCGCCAAGAAGGTGCAGACTGACGGTCTGCAGCAGTTCGAACAGCGCTACGCCCCGGTCATTCGTGAATTGAACCGGCAGTCCATTTTCGCGAACCTGCAGAAGGCTTGCGCCACGGCGAACATCCCGTGGAGTGAAATGGACGACATCATCGGTGGTTTGATCGATGCGGACCGCAAAGCCGCACTTTCAGGCGACATGATGGCGAAGGAGCGCGTCGACCGGCTGCTTGAACGTGGTGACATCAGTGATGTGATGTTGCGCGCCGTCTTGGCAAGATCAAGTCAGGTCCAATCCAAGGGTGCCGCGGTTGCCCAGCAGCAGCGCGCCGCCGCCGGGAAGGGGGATCGCCTCACTTCCGGCAGCAACGCGACCAGCACTGGAAAGCCGGCCAACGGCAAGAAGCCTTTGGACCAGATGACCCAGGACGAGATCGATGATCTGGACCTCGACGAGTTGGGCAAGATGCTCCCGCGACAGGCCCGGTAACACGTCGGCCGACAACCTCATGAGGTATCGGCCATGATGACCACTGGAAACGTCAGCGCCGCGGCGATGACGTTCTACAAGAAGCGGAGCCAGTCTTTCCTCCGCAAGAAGTTGTACATCGCCAAACTCGGCACCATGGAGCAGATCGACAAGAACAGCGGTCAGCTCCTCTCCACCTGGCGTCCCGTCCCCCTCGCGCCGCAGACCAATGCGCTGACCGAGGGCACCGCGCCGGCGGACATCAACATCACGACCAACACCTACAGCGCCACCCTCCTGCAGTACGGCGCCTACGTCAAGATCAGCGACCTACTGGAAGTCACCGGCCGGTCGAGCATGATGGATGTGGCGTCGAAGGTGCTTGGGTACAACGCGGCCCTCACGCTGGACACCGTGACCTATGCGGTGGTCTTGGCGAATTGGACCCAGTTGTTCGCCAACAACACCACGGCCGCCACCATGACCGCCGGCGACGTGATGAGCGCCACGCAGATCCGCCGCCTCCGGAAGATTTTCCAGGCGAAGGATGTGATGCCGGGTGAGGACGACCTGTACAACCTCATTCTCCACCCTGACCAATACTACGACCTGGACATCGACGACAAGGTGGGCAGCTTCCTCGACGTCGCGCGGCGCTCGGGGCCCACGGGGGCTTCGGACGCGGTGTGGGTCGGCGAAATGACCCGCTTCAGCGGCTTCCGGGTGCTCGGTTCCAGCAACATCCAGGTCACGCAGATCGCCAACGGCACCACGGTGTACCAGGCCGTCGCCGGCGGCCCCGACGCGCTCCTGAATGTGGACCTGGAGACGATGCCGTTCTCGCTGTTCGTCAGCCCGGCGACCAACGTGAATGCGGCCAATCCCCTCGGGCAGGTCGGTACCGTGGGCTGGAAGGCCACCTACACGGCCTCGGACATCAGTGATGGTGTGCGTGGGTTCGTGGTCAACAGCGCGGTTTCCGAGCAGACCTTCTGAGGAGTCAGGACATGGCAGACACCAACCAGCAGACCACGCCGCCGGCTAACGCGCCGGCGGTCAAAACCTGGACGCCCAAGATCGGCGAAACCTGCCTCTACACCATCGAGGACAAGCGCCTCAAGGCTGTGGTCACCCGGGTCTTCATCGTCACCGGGTCGACTTCGACCAAGCAGCGCAAGAAGGACGCCAAGGGTCAGTTCGTCCAGACCACCAAGGAAGTCAAGATCAACAATGTGACCAAGACGGTCAACGATTTCGTGTTCGAGGATGTCGTCCTCTACGAAGGCGTGGCCTTCTCGGCCAACCAGCAGTTCCCGGAGTCCATCAAGGGCATCACGCTTGATGCGCTCTCGCCCAAGGAGGCTTGAAATGGCCAAAATGCATCGCACGACCCGTTCCAACGGCACCAAGCCGGGCTACGGGATGGACAAGGGCTTCGCCCCCGCCTTCCGCGGCCAGCCGGCCGTGGGTGACGGGCAGAACATCAACATCCCGGTCGACGCACTGGGCTTCGCCGTGGAGGCGCAGGTGGTGGAGAACCCGCTGCGCACCCGTGGTAATGTCAACTACCCCGGACCTTTCCGTGACGTGGTGGGCGGTGACAGTGGGGCTGCGCTGAAGGGACGCAACGGGTTCGCTGACGGCAACGGAGGCGGGCGCGGAGTGGGCCGTGACAGCGGGCTCGACGAGAAGGCCGAAGACCCCGGCGAGGAGCCGGACGAGGAGAGCGATCTCGACTGACCGAAAGGGAGGGAGGGGTGAGCAGCATATCCTTCGACACGTTCCGGGAAATACTTCGTGAGCTGAATCCAAACTTGCGGACCTTCCCGAGCCGGACCAAGCGCAGCAGCATGCTTTATCTGCGCACCAATTACCACCCGGATTCCGGCGCCTACGAGATGATGGATATACTGGCTTACCCCTCCCCCTCCCACGGGGCGTTTCCCAAATACGATTTCCTGGACAAGGACGGCTTGCCGGGCCGGGGCTACACGACGGTGTTCAAGATGCTGGTCCAACGACGCCTGGTGTCTAAGGACCGTCTAAGGGCCTTGCTGCCGCAGGCGCTGGACCCCTGCCGGGGGAAGCCCTCGCGGCCCCTGGAGGACAAACATGAAGCTGTTCCGCGCATTCCTGTCTACACTGCTCCTGTCCGCGCTACCCGCCTTCGCATTCGCCGACAGCGGCCCGGTCAACTTCAATCCTAGCACCTCCATCAACCTGTCAGGTTGCCCCCACCAAATCACGGGGACGGCGACCTACGCCCTTGCGTCCGCGCTGACGAACACGTCGAGCTCAGCCATCGACCTGGGGTTGGTAGGGTGTTTCGCTTTCGACATTACAAGCACAGGCGGAACCCAGATCCAGGTGTGGACGGGGCCGATAAACAACACCTACACGGCTGGTTCACAAGTCGGTATGGTCAAACCAGGCAATTGGTCCATGACCAAGGTGGCCCGTTACGTGTGGTTCATCATCCCACCGTCGTCACCTAGCGTGTTCGCCGCTGGGGAAGTGACGCCGACCGCGGTGACGACTTCGATTTGGTATTATCTGCCGACCAACTGGCCGAACTGAGGCCATGCGCACTTTTTGGCTCTTGATCCTGGTCCTTTTGGTGCCGGTATCAAGCCGGAGCGCTTGCGTCAATCCATTTTGTCCCCAGACATTCAATGCTTACCCCATCCCCGGCAGTCAACCTGCATTTTGGTCTTTCTATGGCCAAAATAATGGGGCGGTGAGCTGGTCCATTCAATCATGGCCGGTCACCACACAACAATCATTACAAGGCTCAGATAGTGGCGCTATGGCCGGTATTTACGCATATACGACTTTTTCTTCAAATTCACTTTCATTAACAACTCAAGTCTATGGCAACGGTGAAGGTGCCATTGTTTGGGATATCCAATCACTGGTACTGGATGGGTCCACTTCGGTAGGATGTTATATTTTGCGGTTATCCGGCAATTCATTGGCGCTTTATAGTGGATGGTTTGGTGGGCAGAGCCAAAACTCTCTTATCCATCAAGCTACCGGTCTTACATATTCTATTCCAGCCACGATCGGCATTTATCAGCTTGGGTCTTCGATCAATTGCTTCATTAATGGGGCTTTAATTTTCACTTCAACAGATTCAACTTATACTTCGGGATATTTTGGTGTCCAAGCTGCCGCACAAACCGAATGGTTCACCAATATCTACCTTGACCCAGCGGTCCCCGCGGCAACGGGGACGCCCACCTCGACGATCACCCAAACACTGACAGCCTCTCCTACCCCTGTCTACTCCAATACACCGTCCAGCGCGAATGTCTTCGCTGCGCAGACGGGGACGTGGACGACGAACTCGAACTGCATCAGCGGGTGCTTCACGCCGAATACATTCACTTCGACATTCACTCCGAGCCAAACTTTCAGCGCCAGCCCCACGTTCACGCAATCCTCCACGGCCAGTCCCAACTCCACGGCGACCCCCGTGAATCAGTATTGCCCGTCGTGCGCCACGGCAACGCCAATCCAGTTTCCCACGGTGGCGACGGCCACGCCGCCACCGACGCCCTTGTCGCCGTTCCCCACGGTTCAATTAGCACAAATCATCACGCCAACCATTACCCAGACGCCGACGATTTCCACGACATGGACGAACAGTCCGTCCTTCACGGCCAGCCCATCCTTGACGCCGACGTACACCCCCACGGCGACGTTTACCGCCGCTCCGACGCTGATTGCCGGGGCTTACCCTGCGCCGACCCCTGGGATTGGAACGAACA
>JAGWWT010000067.1 GCA_018970245.1 Patescibacteria group bacterium | reverse complement strand
GGAGCAGTATCGGTCGACTTGAGGATATTGGCCATCCTCAAAGTGAGGATCGTCGTCTTGCCTGTGCCCGGACCGGCTATAACCATGACCGGGCCTTCTATGGCATCTACCGCCTGACGTTGCGCCGCATTGAGCACGTCATAGAGCATCTCGAATTCGGTCGATGTTTTGGGTTTAGTAGACATCTGGTTGCTGTATGCTAGCATGCATCAGAGAACAACCAAAGGAAAATTATGCGCATTAAGATCTTGAAGCGGCACGAGCTTGAGTATATTTTCTCGATGTTCCAAGGAGGCCTCTATACGGGCCTGATCCTGACCGTGCTCCTTGCGATATGGTTCCGTTTTACTCATTTTAAAGCGCCGACCATCGAAAGAACGGCTATGGGCTTCATCGCCTTCGTTCTGGGGTGCCCAGCGATCGCCATCCTCCAGATTTACTGCGGTCGACTGGTCTGTTGGACAATGCAAGACCGCAGACGAGGCGAAAGCCCGCCACGTATAGACCGGTGATCACCGAATGGCGGACGCATAGATCTCAGCTGCTTTCAAGCAGCTTTTTTGTTTGCAATCCAGTGCCTTTAGATCTTCACATTCTTACCGCTTCTGAGCCCGAACGCTTATCTCCTGAGATCATTTCGATCTCAGCGGCAGCGAGAGCGTGAACGTCGATCCTTTCCCAGGCCCATCGGAATGGACGCGGAGATGGCCTCCATGGCGCTCGATGATCTTGTTAATTATGAACAGGCCTATGCCCATGCCTTCCGTGTCTGATTTCCTGGCGGAATCGGTGCGGTAGAATCGGCTGAATATCAGCCGAGATTCCTCGGCAGTCATGCCGATCCCGGTATCGGTCACGGCCACAGAAGCCATGTGCCCGCTCGCCGTCAGGGAGATCCGGACCGTGCCGCCGGCTTTCGTGTACGTCAGGGCATTGTCTATGAGAGTCTGCAAGACGACCTTGAGCTTGGCTCTGTCCGCGTGGACAGTGGCTTGAACGGCATCGAGGCCTTCCTGGACTATGTTTATGCCGTCCTGCATAGCCGCCGGCTTGTTCTCGGCTAGGATGTCGCGGCACAGAGCCGCCAGGTCGACCGGCTCGAACTTATATATATATTCCTGCTGGTTCTCCGAGGAGACATCGGCCAGGACGTTGGTGAGCTCGATCAGCCTGTCCGCGCCTTCCTTGATATGCGAAAGATATTGCGCGCCCTCGTCTGTCACCTGGCCGTTGAGGCTCTCGGTAGACCATTTTATGGTCGTGAGCGGCGTCCTGAATTTGTGCGTGACCAGGGTGATGAATTCGTATTTGAGCATCTCCGATTCGCGGAGATAGCGCCAGGCCAGCACGCCGACTAGGGCCGCCAAGATGCCTCCGAAGAGCGGCAAGAGCCATAGCGGGAATTGCGGATCCAGGTTCAATATAAGATAGTTGGAGTAGCCGATGAAATAGATGCCGAAAGTCGCTGAGATGATCATGAGCGCGATAGTAGCCGCGCGCTTGGCCACGACGCTTATATCCATCAGGTCATAGCGTATGAGCGCGTAAGCGATGGGAATGCTGTAGATCGGCACGAAGAAAGCGGACCATATCGGATCCACCGGGATATCGAATATGAGCGGCACCGCCAAACCGCCGAGTCCGTACCCAAGAATGAAAGCCGTGAAGAAATACTTCAGGCGGTTCTTCGTGGCCGCATCGGCGACGCGATAAGCCAGGATCATCCTGTAGATGAAATACACCGGCACGATGCCGTTGAAGATCAGGCGCATGAGCCACTGGAGAGAGCCCGCCACGTAATAATCCGGGAAGTACAGCCTGGGTTGCGACGGCAACAGGAACGTATCCGGGAATATGATGAAGATCACGGCCAAGACCGCAGCCGCGGCGTAAGTGGCGATCAGGAAGATGCGCTGCTTCTTCAACTCCGCCTCGCCGATGACCGCGAAGACGCAGTGGGCCATGAAGGCGGTCAAGAACATGCCCGCCATATTGAACATCAATATGTCGCGAGAAAGGAGCGGGTCAGCCGTGTTCACGCCTATGACATGGGAGATACAGAAGATGGTCACGCAGACCGAGCCGAGCATCCACATGATATTGGCCGTCTGCTTCCGTCCGCGCATGTAGACGAAGATGCCTAGCGCGAGGGACAGGATCCCTCCTACTGTGTATCCTATGTTGTGAAAGATCAGCTCTAGGTTCATGTGAGATATCGCCTCCGGACCTTTAATAGTTCTTCAATCTGTTTATCCGCTCGTGGCTTCTGATCTTCTCATGGGCCTTGGCTTCGATCTGGCGGATGCGCTCGCGCGTGACGCCGAATTCGCGGCCGACTTCCTCGAGCGTATGGGTGATACCGTCATTCAGGCCGTGGCGCATCTCTAGGATCTTGCGCTCCTTCTCGGAAAGGTCATTGAGGATCATGTTGACTTGATCGCGCAGGATGCGGCGGGAAGATTCCTGGTCCGGGGAAAGGATCTTGTCGTCAGCTATGAAGTCCTGGAGCGTCGACTTCCCATCGT
>JAGWWT010000005.1 GCA_018970245.1 Patescibacteria group bacterium | reverse complement strand
CAGCGGGATTGGCATTGATCGTCACCTGGAATAGGAGCGTCGAAGTCGATCCTGATCCAGGAGTCAGATAATTCCTGTTGATGATGGTGTAAGGCGTGGTCGTCGCGGCTTGCCAGCAATGCTGGGTCCCTGATCCGGTGTTGCCGGTGCCGCTCGTGATATTGCAGGCGGAGCCGTTATTGAGGAAGCTCTTCGCGATGTCGCCAGTCGTCGAAGCGGCGACTGTGTAGCCGAAAGCAGCGCCGCGAGGGCTATTCACGGCGAACGTGTAATCCGGGATGGTCGATGCGGGCACATAGGCGGCGATGTAATTCGTCGAGCTGGCGTTGCCGATCATGCCGAGCGAGGAGCTGGCCTGAATGGTCATCTGATAGCCGAGGGCATCGTTCGTGAGGACGACGACCTGCGTCTGTCCTGTGGCTGTGCCTCCCGTGATGCCGCCCAAGGCCGGCGACAGCGTGACATTCGAAGCCGGCGTGGCGAACGAAAGCTCGCTGGTGACCGTCTCCGATGTAGTGAACTGGCTCCCAGCAGCCGCGCCTAGCGCCGGTTCCAGGATGATGAACGACCCGGACAGCAAAAGGGCTAATGTGAGCGTTTGACGGACCGAACCGATAACCGTTTTTTTGATCATATTAGTGGTTAAGCTTCATAAGACAGACTGGACCGAACCGAGCAGAACAGGACCGAACGACTGACGCGATATCCGCGTCCAGCGAAGCGCCCCCCTCGACCGAGAAGCGCTACGCTAGAAACGGCTAGGGCGGACCTTTGCCCCCTCCGGCTGCGCCGGAATCGGCTGGCTTGACTGGGACCATCACATAAACGAACTGCTTGCCTGTCGAATCTCTGAACACCGGCGTTATCACGCCGGTCGTCCCGCTCTTATCCGGCGTCACATTGACCTGATCAGAGAATGACGCCTGGATCTCCTGCTTGAGCTGGGCGTCGCCCTGCGCGAGGCCGGTCGAAGGCGCGACGGCTATGCCTTGCGACTGATCCGAAGCGCTCCCTTCATACATGCTCGGGATCGGCGTCGGAGAGATGTTGGTCGCCAGAGTGGGCGTATGGCCGAGAAGCGCAAGGACCTCGTCGAAGCCGCGGCTGAAGAAAGAAGCGACTGAGGCGAAGGCGCTGCCGACCGATGCTTGGGAAGCAGATCCATTTGAAGCGAGCTCGGAGCCAGACATGCCGGTCATGGCATAGAACGCGACAGCGCCGCCGATGATCACTATCGCCACCGCGGCCAATACGGGAGAACGGCGCTGACGCGCCTCGACCCTGGACCTAGAAGCCGGAAGCATCTCTGCCTGCTCCTCGAGCTCGACATATGTCCGCCGCGGCAGCTCTACATGGACAGGAAGCTCGGGTATAGCGGGCGTGATATCGGCGATCACCGGCTCAGCGTTCACAACAGGCTCAGAAGGAACAGCAGGTTCAGGGAGAACATCTTGTTCAACAGACACAGGCGTCGCCTGATCGGCCGCTGCCTCAAAAGCGCCGCTCGAAACAGGAGCCGCAACCTGAGTCTCATCAGCCTCGACAGGCTTGGCATTCTTGCCGCCGCGGAGATTCTCTATGCGGTTGCGATGGACCTCATTCCTGAGGACCTCGACCTGGTGAGAGCGGATAGATTCTTCGGTCACGAACCACGACCGTCCGATCATCCGGCAGTCCAATTTTTGGGCTCGGCACAGCTGGCCGATATAGTCGGCGGCGTAATCCGAGATTTCGGAAGCTCGCCTAGCCGAGATGTATTTTTTGCCTTCAAAAATAAAGCTATCTTTCATGATCAGTTAAAAATAATTATAACCGGTGCTGCAGGCAAAAAAGGCCGTATTTCTGTGGAAAAAAAATCAGACCATAGATCATTTTTCATGCCTATATCGCCGACGAAGTTAAGCCAGATATCAGTGCCGCATGAATTCTGATGCAAAAACAGCACGCTCTCATTCGCGATAAATCGCCGTATACGGCGAGTACTGCAGTAATCCCATATTTAACGAGATCGATTTATGTCAAAACCGCAAACAAATCCGATTCAGCATTCAACAAATCAGCATCTAGGATCCAAACACGGACGATCCAAAAAATGGACAAAAATAATCGGCTCACCGAAATATCGTACATCCGAGTTGTCGGCTTTTACGGCCGTGATTCGCCACTGAATAGGCAAGGCTGGCAAACGGCTCTATCATCCAGCAAATGCTCCATACCTGCACATGAATAGGCTAAATTTTGAATATCAAGTTGGAATTAATGCGACCGTTTAAAATGCGTTATAACGAATTTTTGTAATCAATTACGTTAAAATACCAAGGTGAAAATCATGATCAAAGCGATCGTGAGCTATCGATGAATCCTGTTTGTTAATAAGTATCGATAAAAATATCAATTACACATCATTCACTAGTGCTGTGGATAAACCCTTATAAATAGTATAAAAATGATATGCTAAACTATAAAGCATTAGTAGTGTTTATATATGTCTAATCCAATGGAACAACTTCAAATAAAGCTTCTTACTATCAAAAAGGCCGCGGCCATTCTTGGCGTAACGCCGCTCACTCTGAGGAACTGGGACAATAGCGGCAAGTTCCAGGCATCGCGCCACCCTATAAATAACTATCGCGTCTACAAGCTAGCCGACGTCGAACGTCTGCTGATGGAGATCGAGGCGAGCAAGGGCAAGCGCATCAATAAGAAGCAGGCTCGCAAGCTTGTCGTCCAGCACCTCGCTGATTAGTATTTAGTATTTAGTATCTGGTATATAGTATATGGTATATGGTATAGCACATGCGACTATACTAAATACTAAATACCATATACCATATACTCCTAATGGACTACATCCCGACCATCGGCCTCGAGATACACGCGGAGCTCAAGACGGCTTCGAAGATGTTCTGCTCTTGCAAGAACGATCCTGACGAGACTCGCCCGAACGCTAACATCTGTCCGATCTGCATGGGCCACCCGGGCACGCTCCCTGTCCTCAATATGGAAGCGATCAGGAACGTCCTCCGCGTCGGGATCGCCGTCGGCGGCGACCTCGCCGATTTCACCGAATGGGACCGCAAGAATTATTTCTATCCCGACATACCGAAGGGCTATCAGATCAGCCAGTACAAATACCCTCTCGTATCGAACGGGTCGCTCGCAGGGATCGAGATCGAGCGCATACATCTCGAAGAGGATACGGCGAGCTCCACCCATGACGAGCACGAGAAGAGCCTCGTCGACTTCAACCGAGCAGGCGTGCCTCTTATGGAGCTCGTCACCAAGCCGGTCATCCATGACGCATCCGCCGCCGTGAAGTTCGCTCGCGAGCTCCAGCTCCTCCTCCGCTATCTCGGAGCCGGAGACGCGAACATGGAGAAGGGCGAGATGCGCGTCGAGGCGAACATCTCTGTCGCCTCCCCCGAGGACACGGCTGCCGGGAAGTTCGGCGTGAAGACCGAGGTCAAGAATCTGAACTCGTTCCGCTCGGTCGAGCGCGCCATCGATCACGAGATCGAGAGACAGGCTTCCCTTCTGCGCGACGGCAAGAAGGTCGTCCAGGAGACTCGCGGCTGGGACGACGCGCGATCGGAGACTTACTCTCAGCGCAGCAAGGAGAGCTCGCACGACTACCGCTACTTCCCCGAGCCGGACATCCCCAAGCTCAAAGTCTCCGAGATCGGCGCCTTCTCGCGCGATGCTCTGAACGCGTCGCTGCCCGAGCTCCCATGGAAGAAGCGCGAGCGCTATGCCAAGTCATTCGGCATGACCGAGAAGGAGCTCGCTGTCATGATCGAGTCGCCTGAGGTCGCATCCTACTTCGAGTCTGTCATCGCCCCGTTCGCGGCCGACGCCAAGAAGGTCAGGCTGGCGGTCAACTACATCCTCACCGACTATCTGGGCATGCTGAAGAAGGAGCCTCGGCCGATCGAGACCGTGCCGGCCGGATCATTCTCTGGCATGATCGAGATGATCTCCAAGGGCGACCTGTCATCCAGAGGAGCGAAGGACCTCCTGGCCCTGCTCATCGAGGAGCCTGGTTCCGATCCGAAGGCCCTCGCCGAGAAGCACGGGCTCATCCAGAAGAGCGACGCCTCCGTCCTCGGCCCCGCCATAGACAAGGTCATCGCCGACAATGCAAAAGCTGTCGCCGAATACAGAGCCGGCAAGACCGCCTCTATACAGTTCCTCATAGGAGCCGCCATGCGAGCCACGAAAGGAGCCGGAAATCCCGAGATGGTCCGGAAGATCCTCCTAGAAAAACTATCATAAAGCCTCATAAGGCTTGGCTCCCCTGCCCCGGATGCGCATATGTCCGTTTTTAACCGGCGTGCGAGCTCAACCGCGAGACGATCGCTTCCGATAGATCTCTCACCGAATCGTCATCGAGGACCGTCGTTTCCAGGATATCTCCATTCATCTCTTCGATGGCCGCTCTGGCGGCCTTTATCTTCTCCGGCGGAACGAGGTCAGTCTTCGTGAGGATCACGACCTCCTTCTTCTCGGACAGGCCCTTTCCGTATTTCTCCAGCTCGCCGCGGACGGTCCTATAGGCTTCGGCGACGTCCTCATTCTCGAGCGAGACGAGGTGCAGAAGGATCTTAGTCCTCTTTATATGCTTGAGGAATTTGTGGCCGAGGCCTTTGCCTTCGGCGGCGCCTTCGATGAGGCCGGGAAGATCGGCGAGGATATATCCGTGCAATGCTCCGAGATTGGGGTCGATCGTCGTGAAGGCGTAGCTCCCGACCTTGGCGGCGGCATGAGTGAGCGCGTTGAGGAGGCTCGATTTGCCGGCGTTCGGCAAGCCGATCAAGCCGGCATCGGCGATGAGATCGAGCTCGACATCGAAGTCGGCTTCTTCCCCTTCGCGGCCGGGCGTAGACTGCTGCGGAGTGACGTTGGTCGAGGCCTTGAAGTATTCGTTGCCGAGGCCGCCGGATCCGCCATGCAGGATCTTGGAGATCTGGCCCTCTTCGAGGAGCTCGACGGTCCGGCCGCTCTCAAGATTCTTCACGATCGAACCGATCGGCAGATCGATATAGCAATCCTCGCCGCTCCTTCCCTGCTTGCTCCAATTCGCGCCGGCGGAACCATGTCCCGCCCGAAAGAGCTTGGTCGCCTTATGGCGCGCGAGGACGTTGATGTCGCGGACGGCACGGACATAGACGTCGCCGCCTTTGCCGCCGTTCCCGCCCGCCGCGCCGGAGAATTCTTTGCCGCGCTCATGGCGCCAGCGCACGACGCCTTCGCCGCCTCGGCCAGCAGCCGCGTGGAATTTTATTTCGTCGACTAAAGACATGGGGATGAATACTAAATACTAAATACTAGATACTAAATACCATGTGCTAGATATTCCCTTGCGCGTTCTTGTAGATCTCGAGCAGCGTGAACAGGATCACCAGAATGAGCGGCCCGAGCACGAATCCGATGAGGCCGAACATGAGGAGGCCGCCGAGAACGGACAAGAGGACCAGGAATGGATGGACCTTGATGCCGCGATTGGTGATGTTCGGCCCGATGATGTGGTCTATGAGGACGATGCCGGCATATCCCCAAAGCAAGAGGCCAGCCGCGAAAGCGAAGTTGCCCGAAAGCGCGAGATAGGCGGCGCCCGGAAGGACGATCAGCGTCACGCCGAAGGCCGGTACGAGCGCGGCGACAGCGGCCACGGTCCCCCACAGCGCCGGGGCTGGGATGCCAAAGACGGTGAAGGCAAGCCCGATCGAAAGGCCTTCGAGGATCGAGACGACGAGCGTGCCAGCGAACACCGAACGTATGGCGCCCTTGAAGGTGCCGGTCATGTAGCCTTCATTCTGGGCCAGCTGGGGGCTCCATGAGAACACCATCCTCTTGAGCTCGACGCCGTCGCGCAAGAAATAGAAGAGGGCCATGAGGAAGATGAGGGCGTAGCCTGCCACTTTGGCGAGGCTGGTGAAGACGGTATCGAGGTTTGCGAACACCCATTCCAGGCCGCTCTTCAGGCTCTCTGTCACGTTGAACGAATCGAACGAGTGAGGCGGCAGGACGCCGAATGCGAGGTTAGAAAGATCGGTCCAGCCGGCGTTCAGGGCGTTTATGACCGCAGAGCGGTTGGCCTCGTCTATGAGGAGGCTGTAGAGCGTCTGAACTTCTCCGTATATCGTGCCGACCAGGAAGAAGATCGGTATGAGGATGACCGCGAGAACGAGGATGACTGTCGCGAGCGCCGCGATGGTATCGCGGAGCTTGCCCTGGCCCCAGAAGCGGCGGAGGTCGCGATAGACGGGGTATACGATCACCGAAGCGGCGAGCGCCAGGAGGACGGGCGAGAGGAATGGCAAGAATATGAAGATGGCCGCCAAGAAGGCGCCGAGGAGCACGATGAAAAAGAAATATGAAGACATGCGCTGAACCATGTCGTCAAATTAACACGGGATCGCGCGCGCCGTCAATGCTTTCTTGAAGGAGTTCTTCTTTCCGCACCATGGGCAGTACCAATCTTTTCTATCGGCGGGCGCGTCACCGATCCCCCACCAGCCGGAACAATGCCCGCAGCGGAAGTGGTGGAATCTCTCGATCGATCTAAGCGGCGCTTTCTTTTTATCGTTTTGTTTTATGCTCATATAGCGTAGCGTATAACGTATAGCGTAGCGCGGCCTTCGAATTCTAGCGCGGCATTCAAAAGTGCGCAAAATCATCCTGCCCAGCGTCGTCCGAGCTCATCAAAGCAGCCTCCTGCGGGCAACTTTGCGTCTCCTCCACCTCCCTTTCGCATCCCGTCGCACCCCTTCCACATCCCTTTCGCATCACTATGCAAAAACGTCGAAAATCTCGACGTTTTTGTACAAATCCGTCGAAAATCTCGACGGATTTGCATAGGTGAGCAAAAGGGATAAGGTCAGGGGTCCTCGCGTCAGAGTCGTCGGGTCCGGGGTCGTCGCGTCGGGTCAGGATCGTCAGGCCATGATCGTCGGCCTATTTCCCCGCCATTCTCTGTTGATGCTCCGGTGTTCCCTTTAGACCGCAGTTCTTATACTTCTTCCCAGACCCGCATGGGCACGGGTCGTTCCTGCCAGGCTCCTTTTCCTTCGGCGTTTGGCTCCCATCATGCGCGCCGACGGCCGATCCGCTCCCGTCGCCCGCGCCGATGAGCTGCGCGTTCTCTTTGACTTCTCGGAGGCCATCAGCGATCCGCATCTCTTCTTGCCCCCTCTTCATTCCTCCATACTTGCCCCCTGCTCCTTGCCCCACTGGCTGCCCATTCTGGACTGGCTGCCCATTCTGGACTGGCACGATATGCGGCAAGATCTTCAAAACCTGCTCGCGCATGGCGCTCTGCATCTCTTTGAAAAGACGCAGGCCTTCTTTCTTGTATTCGACCAATGGATCGCGCTGGCCGTAAGCGCGCAGGTTCACGCTCGATCGCGTATAATCCATGACCTCCAAGTGCTCCACCCAGAACATGTCTATCGTCTGCAAAAGGATAATCCGCACGGCCTGCAAGAATGCGTCGCGGCCGAACTCGCCGGTCTTCTTTTCTATCAGCGCCTTCGCATCGGCGTCGTCGCCTATGATATCGTCGAGCTCCTTCGCGACGTCGTCGACCGTCCCGAGGAGGAGCTTGCGGCGGCGGCTGTATACGCTGGAACGCTGGGTATTGATGACGTCATCGAACTCCAGGACGTGCTTCCTGGAATCGAAATTGAAGCCTTCGATCTTTTCCTGGGCCGACTCCAAGGCGCGCGTGATGAGCTTGTGCTCTATGGCTTCGTCTTCCGGCATGTTGAGCCTATTCATGAGGCCTTTCAGCATGTCCGAAGCGAAGACGCGCATGAGCGAATCCTCGAGAGACACGAAGAATTGCGTCTCGCCAGGATCGCCTTGGCGGCCAGAACGGCCGCGCAGCTGATTGTCGATGCGCCGGGCTTCATGCCGCTCGGTGCCGAGGACGAACAAGCCGCCGTTCGATCTTATCTCGCCGTACGACTCTGGAGTATTCGGGTTGCCGCCGAGCTTGATGTCCACGCCGCGGCCTGCCATGTTCGTGGCGATCGTGACTGCGCCCTTCTTGCCGGCCTGGGCGATGATCTCGCCTTCCCTCTCGTGGTTCTTGGCGTTCAAGACCTCGTGCGGTATGCCTTCGGCCTTCAGGAACTCAGAGAGCACCTCGTTCTTCTCGATGGAGACCGTGCCTATGAGGACCGGCTGGCCCTTGTCATGGAGCGCTTTCACCCGCTTGGCGATGGCCTTGAATTTGCCAACTTCGGTCCTGAAGATCTGATCATTCTGGTCCTTCCTGACGGCTGGGACGTTGGTGGGGACGGTATAGACTTCGAGGCCGTAGACCTTGAAGAACTCCTCGGCGGAAGTGGCGGCCGTGCCGGTCATGCCGGAGAGCTTGGGGTACATGCGGAAGAAGTTCTGATAGGTGATGGACGCGTAGGTGCGCGATTCCTGCTGGATAGAGACGCCTTCCTTGGCCTCGATGGCTTGATGGAGGCCTTCAGACCAGCGGCGGCCCGGCTGCAGGCGGCCAGTGAATTCATCGACGATGACGATCTCGTTCCCCTTGACCACGTATTCCTTGTCCTTGTGGTAGAGCGCTTTGGCGCGGATGGCAGTCTCGAGGTGGTGGACGGATTTGATCCCCTTGTCAGTATATATATTGTCTATGCCCAGGGCCTTTTCCGCCTTAGTGATGCCGTCCGCGGTGAGCGCGATGGCCTTATGTTTCTCGTCTTTGGTATAGTCGCCGGTCTTGCCCTCATCCGTGCTCTCGACGAAGCTGGCGACCATGGCCGCGAATTGCTTGTATGTCTGCTCGGCGTCGCGCATCGGCGCGGAGATGATGAGAGGCGTCCGGGCCTCGTCGATGAGGATGGAGTCGATCTCGTCGACTATGGCGTAGTTGAAATCGCGCTGGCGCAAGCGGTCGGGCGCGTACTCGAGGTTGTCGCGCAGGTAATCGAAGCCGAACTCGTTGTTGGTGCCGTAAGTGATGTCTGCCAAGTATGCTTCGTGCCGGCTGACGGGGCGGAGGAATTCGTGGACGACCTTGAAGCCGCCGGTCTCGTCTCTCTCCTTGTCGAGCTTTAAGGCCTTCGAAGCAGAAGGCTCCGGTGAACCGGAGTCGGCGCCTTCTCCGGCCTTCATCTTCGAATCGTAGACGAAGCTCTCCTCGTGATTGAGGACGCCGACGGTGAGGCCGAGGAAATCATAGATCTGCCCCATCCAGACGGCGTCGCGGCGGGACAGATAGTCGTTGACCGTGACGATGTGGACACCTTTGCCTGTGAGAGCATTCAGGTAAGCGGGGAGCGTGGCGACGAGGGTCTTCCCTTCGCCAGTGCGCATCTCGGCGATCGCCCCGGAATCGAGGACCATGCCGCCGATGAGCTGGACGTCGAAATGGCGCTGGCCGAGCGTGCGGCGGGCGGCTTCGCGGACGACCGCGAAGGCTTCGGGCAGGATCTCGCGGAGGGCGGCTTTTTCCTCGTCGCCAGTCTTGCCGGCGAGCTTGGCCTTGAATCCGGCGGTCTTTCCGCGCAGCTCAGCGTCCGAAAGCGCCTTGATGGCCGGTTCCAGAGCGTTTATCTTGGCTACAGTCGGCTGGAATTTGCCGACCCCGCTCGTGCCGCTCTTGTTGAATAGTCCGCTGAAAATTCCCATGGATTTGCCGACTTTACCATATTTCAGGCCATTTTCATATGGCTGATCATATGGCCGACGCGGGCCAAAACGGGCCGACGCGGGCCAACGCGGGCCGACGATCAATTGACCCACTCGACTTCCGCCTCCAGCTTGACCGTCGTCTCATGCTCGATCTGCTCGATGAGCTTGGTCGTGAAATCGACGACCGCGGCGGCGGTGGCGCCCGGCTTCGTCACGAGGACAAGGGCCTGATTCTCATACATGCCGACATTGCCCTCCATCAGCCCCTTGGCCTTACAGATCCTGTCCAGAAGCCACGCGGCAGAGATCTTCACGCGGCCATCGGGTTCCGGGAATCCGGGCGCGTCGGGATATTTGGCCTTGATCGACTCATAGCGCTTGGCGGAGATGATGGGGTTCTTGAAGAATGAGCCGGCCGTCCCCCATTTCTTCCAGTCGGGCAGCTTGCCCCAGCGTATCTCTATGACGGCTTCGCGCACCATCTTGGGCGTGAGCGCGACCGGGTCTGTTTTGCCAAGCCTTTTGAAATATTCCTTCAGGTCACGATACTCGATATTGACTCGGCCTCTCTTCTTGAGAGCGAAAATGACGGAGGTCACGATGTAACGGCCCTTCTTCTGCTTGAAGATGCTGTCTCTATATGAAAAACGGCAATCCTCGTTGGAGAGATCGACGAAGGCCATCTTCGAAGTATCGAAGGCCCGGACATTGGTTATGACATTCGAGGCGTCTGCGCCGTATGCGCCTATGTTCTGGATGGGCGCCGCTCCGACCGTGCCAGGAATGGCCGAAAGGTTCTCCAAGCCATACAGGCCCTCGGAGACAGACCAGTCGACAAGCTCATCCCAGATCTCGCCGGCGCTGGCTTCGACGAGGACAGTTTCAGGATCGGCGGCCGAAGCCGAAGCCGAGGCCGAGGCCGAGGCCGAAGCCGAAACCCGCCGTCCCTTGATCTCCATCTTTATGACAAGGCCGGAAAAGCCGACATCGGCGACGAGGATGTTGGTGCCTTCGCCGATGACGAGGAGGCGGCGGCGGTTCTTCTTGGCGAAACGGACGAGCTCGGCTATGTCTGATTCCTTCGTGGCTGAGGCAAAAAACCTCGCTGGACCGCCTATTTTTAGGGTGGTATATGGGGCCAGGGGGATATTCTCTCGTATGTCCATAGGAACAATATTGTACCGAATGATGGCGACGGGTGCGAGCTCCAAATATAGTCTAAATATAATGTGAGTACAGCCGTCGCCGTCATCAGGTGCAATCCGTTGCACATTGTATCGTGCGTGGATAACTCATTGCAATACTGGATAACGATGCTATAATGTGCCCGTGAGTCAGTGAGCTCACCAATATGTCTAACGCAAAGCCCCGCCCTCGGCGGGTTTTTGCGTGCTGGAGGTGGGGGGGGTAAGGCGCATCCTTTTCATCTGCTTTCCATTTGGAAAGTCGAACCATCGTTTTCCCAACTTTCCGTTTGGAAAGCAGATAGAAACAGTAGCGGTACCCCCATACCCGATACCTTCGTAGTACCGCCAACTGATCGTGTGAGCCCGCGCGGCAGCACGGCAGCGCGGCAGCACGGTAACACGGCAGCGCCGGTGCATGAATAGATTTGCCTGCATAACCGGCATAAAAAAGCCCGCTCGATCTCGATAGATCGAACGGGAGATAGAGCGGGAACGGTCACGATGTGAACTAGCGGGAACGGTCGACCCACCCCATGAGCTCTTCCGCGAACAGCTCGTTGTGCTTCGGGCCATTCTCGGTCCAGTCCACGAACGGGCCGGTGATGAATTCGCGCACGAACTGCGACGGAACGCATCTCATAGGCACCTCATTCTTCTGCTCCAGCCATTTGAGGCCAGCTGCTGCCGTGGACGGCATGCTGGAATTGCAGAAAGCGGCATCGAGGACGACGTTTCTCGACGAAGTCGAGAGGCTCGCTGAATATCTCTCCAGACAGGCATTGGGATCCTCCAAACCGGTCCACACTGACGGCCGAGATGCGTTTATGACCAGGGCGGTCAGAACGCCGCTCTTCCTAGCTTTGTGCACCGCCTCCTTGAATCCCTCCACTCGGAGCGGCGCCATCTTCGATCCCCAGAAAGTGCCTGGGGCGAAGACGAGCGCATCGCAGCCGAGTATAGCCTCCCTGGCGCGTTCGCATAGGCGAGGCCTCTGCGCCGGAGGCACAGGATCGAGCTCGATGTCCAGGATGTCTTCGTGCCTGAACTTGTTGTCGATCGTGTCCTGCCCCTTGATCGTAGAAGGCCTGCACTTCGGGAATGCCTTTATATGGGCTTCGTCCAAGCTGACCGGAAGGACCTCAGGCTCGACGCCGAGCTCTTTCCGGAGAGCATCCAAGGCTTCGATGAGCGCTTCCGGATATCGCCGGCCGCGTTCCGCCCACCTCCTCAAGATCGACATCGCCAAGAATTCATTCCGGCCGACCGTATTGTCGAAATGCCGGCCATCCCTTTCATGGCGATATGACAGCCACTTGTAGAGCTCGCCGTCCCGGAGCTTTTCGTCAACCAAGGCCAAAATAGCCTTTCCGAGGTCCCCGATCGCGGGAATGCCGTACTGCTTGCGGAGCATGCCAGAGTGGCCGCCGTCGTCGAACGTCGACTGGATGGTGGCCATGATGGATCCATGCGGACGGAGCAGATCGGCTAGGACAGCCGTACCCGATCCGCCGCCTACTATCACGACTTTTAGGCCGCTTCTGCGGGTATCTTTCGTTTTCAATATGCTTCCTTTCTTGTCCTTGACCGCCGTCAGGATAGCAATCTTTCCGAGCTTCGTCTACTGGCCGGCTTGCCAAGGTCTACTGGCCGGCCTGCTTGATGGCCGCTTCGATCTGGTCCTTGTATTCAGGGTGAGCCTGCTCGAGCGAGCGGAGAGTAGCTGCTGCGGCCGACTTCATGCCGGCGGCATATTGGATCTGGGCCAACTGGACGGTCGTGTTGACGTCGCCAGGCTTGGCTTTGAGGAGATCTTGGTAGATAGCGATGGCTTTGCCGTACTGCGGCGGCTTCATGGACACATAAGCGCTGGCCATCTGCGCGGTATCGAATATGGAAGGATCGTCATCGAACAGCTGATGCGCTTTGGCTTCCTGCCCATCGAGGACGAGGATCTCGGCATAGGCGGACTTGACCTGATCGTCATCGGTGGCTGACTGGTAGGCCTGGGCGAGAAGAGGCACTGCATCCGCGGTCTGGCCGAGATTTATATAGTCGTCAGCCAGGATGAGGTCGATGCTCTGCTTGGCCGGCGAGAGCTCGTGGGCTTTGACGAGGAGCGGCAGCGCGTCGGAGAACTTCCCTATAGAGACCAGGAATGAACCGCCGAGGACATATATCCTGGCGTCCTTCGGCGTCGCAGCTATCTGAGCCTGTATCTGTGCGGTCGCGAGCTGGTAGAAAGAAGCCTTGACCTGGCTCGTGGCCTGCTGGTCATTGATGACGTTGCCAGCGCATTGGAGGAGCTGTTCCCTGATCTCCTGGTTAGCCAGATAGACGCCGACGTTAAGAGCCTTCACGAATAGGGCTGGGTCGGCGCTCTGCGGATTGGCACAGACCTCGAGGGCGGTGATGAGATCGGTATTAGCTTGGATGGGACGGACGTTATAGAAGTATACAGCTCCGACCAGTAGGACGATGGCTATCGGAGCGACGATGTATTCCACGGCGTCCTTGCTGAACTCGCGCGGCTGGCGGACGGCAGCAGCAGAAGAAGCGCCTGCAGCCAAGGCGGCTTTCTTGCCGCGAACGGACCTGTCCCATGAATTGACGAAGGCTAAAGCCGCGAAGAACAAGGCATAGCTCGCTAGGTTGTCGAAGACGAATACGTTGTGCACGAAGTAGCCGGCCAAGAGCCCGGTGAGGACGGACTTCTCGGCGATGCTTAGGCTCGACTTCCAGACGGCGCGGAGAAACAGGACGTAGAGCGCGAGATAGGCCAGGAGGCCGACGACTCCTGCGTTGACGAGCCAGTCGAGGAAGACGTTATGCGCGCGGTCGAACCACTGCTCCTGCGACCACATGGCGGGGTTGTAATCAGAGTTGAAGATATAGTTGAAATTCTCCTGTCCCCAGCCGAGGATCGGGCGCCTAAGAGCGCCTTTCACAGCCATGGGCCAGATGTACTGGCGGGCCTGGCCGGAAGCATCGGTGAGAGAGATGCTGGCGAGGCGGTTGAGAACGTCGTTGTTCTGGACGAAGGAGGCATTCTTCTCCAGCGCGAATGCGCCGCCGATCAGGAAAAGGAGGGCCAGGATGGCCAGGCCGAGATAGCGGCTGGCTTGGACTCCGGGCTCCTTGACGGCTGCCCTGCTCTTCCAGACATAGGCAGCCAAGATGAGAAAATATATGAATGCGACCCCGCCGATAAGAAGAGCGATCTGGTCGAAAGACCCTGCAGCGAAAGAGCTCGAGAAAGAGACCGTAAGGGAGACGATGACGGCGGCGATCTCGGCGACGACGAAGCTGGCGGCGGCCAGGATCTTGCCCGCGCGCATGCCGGTGGCGAATAGAGCATATGCGACGATCACGGTGACGACGGCCACGGCCAAGCCGATGATGGTGCCGCGAGTGGCCGTCTCAGCGAGCAAGAATGAGAAGAGCACGAATAGCGCCGAATAGGCCCATTGGGAAGGCTGCGGCCGCAGCGAGGACCACTTCTTGCCCACGAAGAAAGCGATGGCGCAGAGCACGAGCCCGAGGATGGCAGGCTTCCAAGAGCCGGAAATGGCCGTGGCGATGAGGAGGAGCGCGGAAGCAGCCGTGGCCGAGCCGTAGAACATGCGCGAGATCTCGAGGCCGTCACGCTTGGCCTTGGCCGTGCCGAAGAAGAGATATGCGGCGATGAAGGCGTTCAAGATCATGTAGACGGCCATGTATGCGGAGTTGCCGAGGCTGGCGTCGATGCGGCTCGATCCCTGGTGGATGGCGGCCCAGCCGAGGAGCTGGAAGACGCCGTATCCGCCGACGACCAGCGCGACGACCAGCTCGAAGTTGAGCCAGCGGTGCCAGAGCTTGCGGCTAGGATCGGCATCAGAAGAGCCGGGCAAGGCAGCGGAGCGGCCAGAGCTATCGGATAGCCGGCTGCTGAAGACGCTGGAAGCGACGAGATAGAAGGCCCAGAGGTGGATGATGGTGATCCAGCCTTCCATGCGCTCGAAGTTGGACCAGAGGCTGCGGATGGGGTTCACGCCGAGGAGGTCGGCGAGGAGAGCGATGACCGTGAAGAGCGTGACGGCTATGGTGAGCGGCGTGAAGCGCGGCCTATATCGAGCGTCGATGAAGGCCAGAACGACCCACGCGGCGAAGGCGACCTCGACCAGTATCCTGAAGTAAAAGGCCTTCCCGGTGATGAATGGGAAGAAGTACGAGTTAGCGATGATGAATGGGAATATAGGTATAAGGAAAAGGGCCCCGAGGACGACATAATAGGTGATTTTTTTAAGCATGGTTCCGTCACTATATCAAAGACTGGCGTCTAGGCCAATACTGGACTAGTATTACCGTCATGAAGAAAATATTCGTCAGCGGATGCTATGACATCATACATGCAGGGCATATAGAGTTCTTCAGATCGGCTAAGGCGTTGGGCGATCACCTGACGGTCTGCTTTGCGAGCGCATCCGTGCTCATGCTGGCCAAGAATCGCGTCTCGGCCCTGCCGGACAGCCACAAAGCCGCCATCATTGGCTCGATAAAATACGTGGACCGCGCCGTGCCGAGCTCCGACAACGATGCCGTCCTCGATTTCGTCAGTCATTGGAAGGAAGAGGCGCCCGATATCCTCGCCATCAATGAAGACGACGCACATATCGAGGCAAAGCGCCACATCTGCCGGCAATTCGGCGTCCAGTTGATCGTCCTTCAGAAAAATCCTCCGACTGGCCATACAGGCGAGCAGATCTCCACGACGAAAATCCGCCAGACCATCAACAATATCCATGAGGTGCCGCTGCGAGTCGACTTCGCCGGCGGTTGGCTCGACGTTCCGCGGTTGGCAAAAAAGGGCGCGTTCATTGTGAATTGCGCCATCACGCCGAAGGTCAGCCTGACAGAGTGGTCATATGAAAAAGGCGCCGGCCTCGGCGGTTCAGCGGCGTACTCTATCTTGCAAGTCCGCGACGGCTTGAAGTCAGAGATAGCTCTCGGCGTCGGCTGGCAAGACCCGGCTGTCATAGAAGAGACGGGGTTGTGCGTCTGGCGTTCAGGCAAGCAGCCAGTCCTTGAAGCTAAATACAATCCCGATTGGCTTGCCGGCCGCATGCTCATATATTGGACTGGCACTGCTCATAATACGCCCAGTTTAACGGGCCAGAAGCGCGATTATAGGCTCATCTCCAAGGCTGGCACGGCTGCCGCGGCGGCTGTCCACAAACGCGACCTCCGTGCCTTGGCCCGCGCTGTATCGATGAGCTATAAAGCCCAGCTCGGCGAGAGCATGTCTCCCCTGCCGACGATCGCCGGCGCCATCGGCTGGAAATACCTTGGCGGCGGCCATGGCGGCTATGCGCTCTACCTTTTCCCTACAAAGAGATCGCGCGACATCGCGCATAGAAAAACTCCAGGAACCAAAGTCATTGAGCCATATATCGAATCGTGATAGGATGTGGCTCATGTCGAATGCGACGGTCACGGTCATTCGCCCGAAGAAGATCTTCCATCTGCGAGATCTGAAAGAGCTATGGGACTACCGCGAGCTGCTCTATTTCTTCACCTGGCGAGACCTGAAAGTCAGATACAAGCAGACGTTCATCGGCGCCGCTTGGGCCATTTTCCAGCCATTCGTGACAATGGTGGTCTTCTCCGTCTTCTTCGGCGGATTGGCCAAGATCCCTTCCGACGGCGTACCCTATCCTATCTTCGTATACACCGGCCTCCTATTCTGGCAATTCTTTTCAGCCGCGCTCTCTTCGACCAGCAATTCCCTCGTCGGCAATCAGGCTCTCATCACCAAAGTCTATTTCCCTCGCCTCATCCTGCCGGTCTCATCCGTGATCACTCAGCTCGTCGATTTCGCCATCGCGGCCCTGATCCTCCTCGGCCTCATGTTCTACTACGGCTTTATGCCGAGCCTGCTAGGCATCGCCATCGTACCGCTTTTGCTCATCATCACCTTCATGGCCTCGGTGGGCGGCGGTCTCTTCCTGGCGGCCATCAATGTCAAGTACCGCGACGTCCGCTATGCTCTGCCCTTCTTCGTGCAGATACTGCTCTTCGTCACGCCTGTCATCTATCCCGCCTCGATCGCCGGCAAATATTCGAAGCTCTTGGCGATAAATCCGATGACCGGCGTCATCCAGAACGCGCGCGCCGCCCTTCTCGGCACCGCTCCGGTCAATTGGCTCTTGCTCGGCATCTCGGCCATCGGCTGCTTCGTGCTCCTCATCGTCGGCATCTACGTCTTCAAAAAGGTCGAGAGGTACTTCGCGGATATTGTCTGAACATGAAACCGATCATCGAGATAAAAAACATCGGCAAAAACTACAAGATCGCCCACCAGCGGGGCGGCTACATCGCTTTGCGCGATGTCATTATGAATATCCTGAAGAAGCCTTTCTCATTCGTGAAGGCAAAAGCAAAATCAGCTATGGGCCTGGCCTCGACTGAAGAATTCTGGGCGCTTCGGGATATCAACCTTTCAGTTGAAAAAGGCGAGGTCATCGGCATCATCGGTCACAACGGCGCCGGCAAATCCACGCTTTTGAAGATCCTCTCGCAGATCACGCCGCCGACCGAAGGCGAGATTGTCATCCGCGGAAAAGTCGGCTCCCTCCTCGAGGTCGGCACCGGATTCAATCCGGAGCTCACTGGCCGCGAGAATATCTTTCTGAACGGCGCCATCATCGGCATGACTCGCCGCGAGATCGCCTCGAAGTTCGACCAGATCGTCAAATTCGCCGAGGTCGAGAAATTCTTGGACACGCCGGTGAAATACTACTCGAGCGGCATGTACGTCCGACTGGCATTCTCCGTGGCGGCGCATATGGAGCCAGATATCCTGCTTGTCGACGAGGTCCTAGCGGTCGGCGACGCTGAGTTCCAAAGAAAATGCCTCGCCAAGATGGAGGAGGTCACTCACCAAGACGGCCGCACCATCGTCTTCATCAGCCACAATCTTTCGGCTGTCGAGCGCCTCTGCCAAAAGACGGTTCTTCTGAACAAGGGCCGCATCGAGAAGATCGGCGAGACACGCGAGGTCATCAATCATTATCTGAAGGTCGGCCACACCGAGCACAAGGTGGATATACCGGCAGGTTCATTCGCCGGACAAGGATATCGAGTCACGACAGCAGAGCTTCTGAATGGAATCGCCGGATCATTCAGGGTACCTTACGATGAGCCCATAAAGCTCCGCTTGATGATAGAAGTCGAACGCAAGCTCGAGGAAATGAATTTTGCCTTTGCCTGCACGAGCTTGAATGACTCTCTCATTTTCATTGTCAGGAATTCTGATAATCGTGATGCTGTCGGCCGCATGATTAGTGATCCGGGAACGCATATCATGGACATAACGCTCCATCATATGCTCCGGCCCGGCACGTATTACCTCGGCCTCGGCATCACCAAAGATAAACAGGTCAGCTTCTATGATCCGAATCTCATCGTGCTCGATATCGATCCTCTAGGAACGAAACAGCCGGCGGTACAAGAGAATCGCGGGTTCATGAATGCCACAGCTGATTGGAAGTTGGAATTAAAGCGCTAAACTTACGCATGGCTAATCTCATAAAAAAGATACAGGACAAACTTTTCCGCGCTCCGGGACCCGATGCTCATGCTGATAAGATAAAAGCTATTCTCGATCTACAGAGCCGATTCAAGATCGGCACCTTCATAGAAACGGGTACATATATGGGCGATACGGTAGAAGCAGTTAGGGGCGCTTTCGATAAAGCGATTTCTATCGAACTCGACACTAACCTTCATCAAAGAGCAGCTAAAAGGTTCATAGGTGCGCCTAATGTCATTCTATACCAAGGCGACAGCGCTACGATGCTTCCCGAGATTTTGAAGACACTCGACAGACCAGCTCTCTTTTGGCTTGACGGGCATTTCTCGGGCGGTGTAACCGCTCGCGGCCCTCTTGAGACACCAATCGAGCGCGAGCTCGACGCTATTTTCGCGCATTCTGTGAAGGGACATGCCATCCTTATCGATGACGCGCGGCTATTCGATGGCACGCACGATTATCCGACGATTGAAGCCGTGAAGAAAAAAACGGCAGCCGCAGGATTCACGTGCGCAAAGAAAGGAGACTTGTTGATGATCCTGCCAAAATGAGAAATCTGATCACTGACAAAATCAACCGAACGAAAAAAGAAAAGCGTTTACGCCGTGACTTTAAAGATTTCGTTCGGCTGTCCCGATCCGAGTCAGATCGATTTTCCATGTCATGGAACGATCGTATGCCTATCTACGAAGACACCGAAAAGACTCCTTTCGACACTCATTATATTTACCATCCCGCGTGGGCTGCCCGCATATTGGCAAAAATAAACCCGAAAGAGCATGTCGACATTTCATCGACACTTCACTTCTGTTCGATCGTTTCCGCCTTCGTGACAACCAGATTCTATGATTATAGACCGGCAGATCTCAAACTCTCAAATCTTACATCGAATGAAGCGGATCTGACGAAGCTCCCTTTTATAGAGAGTTCTTTATCGTCGTTATCGTGCATGCACGTCATAGAGCATATCGGCCTCGGCCGATATGGAGACCCGCTTGATCCGGCTGGCGATATCAAGGCCATGCGAGAGCTCGAACGCGTGCTCGCGCCTGGAGGGTCGCTGATCTTCGTTGTACCTGTGGGCAAGCCGAAGATCGTCTTCAACGCCCATCGCATCTATTCATATGAACAGATCAAGAGCCAATTCAAGAATCTGAAGCTTCAGGAATTCTCGCTCATTCCAGATAATGCCCTCGATGTCGGCATGATCGCCAACGCATCCAAAGAACAATCCGACGCGCAATCCTATGGCTGTGGCTGCTTCCATTTCATCAAACCTTAGATGCTGCTTCGCTATGCAAAACACTTTGCCAAATCTCTCTTAGGTCGTCCGGACCCGTATTGGGATCTGTTCCTCTTGGAAGAGCGTATGAATCGAAAGACTAAGCGCAATCGCGAGCGCATACTAAGTCAAGCAGAGAACGCCTTGCTGCACAAAGACACGTACGAATCCGAGGCCGCCTACGCCGCCTCAAAGGATCCCGTCGTCGTGCAGGGGCATCAACTAAAGCTTGCAGCTAAAAAAAAATTTAAAGACCTGCTCGCAGGAAAAACGACGGGGCGCATCCTTCTGCATATTCCCGACCAGAAGCTCTCCCCTGCCGGCTATTCCCTGTTCACGAATTTCAAAGAAGCATTCGAGTTCATCGGCGTGCCCGCCAGAGAGCTTGGCTGGAATGAGCCGATCGGCCCGGTCTTGGATTCTTTCAGACCGACGGTTCTTCTGACGAGCGATCATGCGAGCTACTTGGAAAAGATAGATTGGCAAGCGATCAAAGATCAGAGAAAGGCTCATCCTCTGAAGATCGGGTTGACTGCCTCTCTCGAAGAATACGGGAATTCGCCTTTAGTTGACAGGCTCAAATGGGCCAAAGATCATGGCGTCGATTTCTATTATTCGTTTCGCGATCCAGAATACGTCCATTCACGTAAAGAATATCGGCCTTTCTTTGACGCTGGATACAAAATGATCTTCCTGCCTTTCGGCGCGCACATAAGCCGCTACTTCCCTGTCGCCGGATTCGAGCGCGACCTCGATTATGCCTACTTGGCCTCGAAGAAATCATCCGGCGCGCAGTTCTTGCGGCCGATACTTACGAAATATCCAGGCTTCGTCGATGGCCCGAATTGGAAGCATATATCCGATTTCAGATTCAACCGCGACCGTGACCGCTACATCTATGCCCGCGCCAAGGTTGGCCTCAATCTGCACTTGCCCGAGCAGATCGAGTGGGCCTGCGAAGTGAATGAGCGCACCTACCAGCTCGCCGCCTGCGGCGTACCGCAAGTGACCGACCACGCCAAGCTGCTCGACACGATATTCAGCCCCGATTCGTTATTTATCGCGGATACGCCTGAAGAATACCTGGCGCATTTCGAGAATATCCTCCATAATCCAGATATCGGCACGCAACGCGCCCTTCGGGCGCAAAAAGAGGCCTTCGAAAAGCACACGACCTATCATCGTGCCGACTCATTCATTGACCAACTGAAATCGCTATGAAGATCATCCGCATAGAAGGAGGCCTGGGAAACCAGATGTTCCAGTACGCGTTTGCGCGCAGCCTTGCGCGATCGAGCGGCGATGAGGTCGCGCTCGACCTCGCGGGGCTCGTCACCCCGAATGACACCAAGCGGGAATACCGGCTCAAAGAGGTCTTCAGCATAGAGGCGCGGTTGGCATCAGCCGAAGAATCGGCCGCCTTCCAACGCGGCCGCGCGCACCCGAGGGTCTCGGCTTTCAAGCACGCATTCGAATCGCAGGTGCCAATTTACATATCTGAGAGGCAAGGAACCTTCGACCCTTCAGTCTTCATGGTCCGCGGAAACGCTTACTTCCGTGGGTATTGGCAGAGCGAGAGGTACTTTGCTTCCGTACAAGATGAGGTCCGCAAGGCTTTCTCGAATTTTCCTCTCTTGAGTTCGGCGGCCTCGGATCTACAACGCATGATAGATGAATCAAGCATATCTCTCCATGTCCGCCGCGGCGATTATGTGACGCATCGAGGCGCTGCAGAAGTGATCGGAGCGAAGAGCGCCGATTATTACAAAGCGGCTCTGCAAAAAGCGGCCGATGCTTTGGGCCATCCGCGGATCTTCGCATTCTCTGACGACATCGCCTGGGTAAAGAGCTCGCTCGATCTGCCGGCTGATACCGTCTATGTATCCGAGCTCGGCCTCAAGGATTGGGAGGAGATGCGCCTCATGAGCCTCTGCCGCCGACACGTCATATCGAACAGCTCATTCTCATGGTGGGGTGCTTGGCTCGACCCAAGACCTGATAAAATGGTTATCGCGCCAATACCATGGTTCCGCGACCGGCGCTTAGAGAATAAAGATATGTGTCCCCACTCATGGATACGAATCCCAACAAACCTCTAGTCTCCGTCATCATGGCCGCGTATAACGCCGAGAAATATATCGGCGAAGCCATCGAGAGCGTGCAAGCGCAGACATATCCGAATTGGGAGCTCATCATCGCCGATGACGCAGCCAAAGACGCGACTGGCCGCATCGCCGACGAGTACGCCGCCAGAGATCCGCGCATTAAAGTCATCCACTTAGCAAAGAATTCCGGCCAAGCCATCGCCCGAAATGAAGCTGTCAAAATCGCCAAAGGCGAATACCTGGCCGTGCTCGACGCCGATGACCTGTGCCTTCCAGAGCGCTTCGCTAAACAAGCTGCTTTTCTGGATTCGCACCCGAACGTTGCGGCTGTCGGCTCTTATGCCCAGGTTATCGACCAGAATGGCAGCCCACAGAGGACGAAGATGAAGCCTGAGAGCAACGAGCGTATCCGCTTCAAGCTCTTGCTCCAGACACAATTCATCCATTCCGCTGTGATGATGCGCAAAGCTGCTTTCGATAAGCTCGGCGGATATGATACGAAATATCTGTATGCTGAAGATTACGATCTATGGTGCCGATTCGCGGATGCCGGCTGCGAGCTCGCCAATATCCCTGAAGTGCTCATCAAGTTCCGCAACCAACCGGGATCAGTTTCGGCCAGATCATCGCCTACCCAGAATATCCAAGCCGAGAACTCCTACCAGATCAACGAACGGAACCTGGCCAAGTATATGATCTTGCCCCGTCCGCGGCTGATCGATCTAGTAAATCTGGTCAATGGACACGATATGAAGATTCGGGATGCGCTGTCTGCTCTAAGAGATCACCTTTCATTGGTCCGCGCGTACGGACGGAACGGCGCGCGAAACGAGAGGGAGCTGCATGAAGCCCGACTATGTTACAGGGATCTGCGCCGCGAATTCTTGTCCAGATTGATCCACCTAATCTACAGAAGACGTTCAAGGCAGTAAGCTGAGCTCTTTGCTGTAATCTGCTGATAACGATCTTCCTCGATGAAAAAACTTGTCGAAAGCTTTCTTTGCGCACATGTATGTCTTAGGAGAGAGAGAAGCCATCTTGAATTTTAACCGCTGGGCTATGCTCATGACAGATTTCGGATATCTTATCATAATGGCATATTCGTCCCATTTTTTATTCACGGCCACCCGAGAAGGATGTCTTAGCGGAAAAGACAGCGGCTCATTCGGCAGATCGGCCCAAAGCTTGTCTCCTGGCAACATATCATGCAAAGCATTGGCGCTGCCGAATCCGATATTGGAGACTAGATTAGTAGACGGATAAATTGAAAGCCCCCTGTTCGCGATCGAGGCGAATATCCACTGCCCATCCCAGCTATTGGTCTTCCGTTCGTAATACTCTTGGAACTTCTGGCTGAAATAGAAAGCCGCGCGAGCGCTCGGCAGGATCTCATACAAGAGCTTGCTATCGCGGACTTTCGGCCAATCCATTATGTAAGGATCATAGTGCTTCCAGGCGCGCCGCCAGGTGGCCATGCCCCAGACGCACGGCACGGAAAGGAAATAATAGCTATGTTCTCGGTAAGGCTTGTCAAAATATTGCAGAGCGTTGCTTCCGTTTATGGACATGACGCGCTCGTCGTCGCGATAGCGCTCCAGCATCTCCGCGGCAAAACGGAAATATGACTGGTCAGGGATCTCGTCGTCTTCTAACATGATCCCTTCTTCGACATTCTCGAAAAACCAATCGAGAGATTTCTTGAAGCCCTGGATGATGCCCTGCCATTCGTCGAAGAATAGCGTCTTCACCTCGCATGGCCAATCGACATCCATTGCGATGGATCGGGCTTTCGCATGCGCCTCAGCTTGTCCGGGCTTATCCGGCCGCATGGCATCCTGGCTCACGAAAAGCTTGGACGGCCTAGCCATCCTTATCGCCTCGAAGACCTTCCTGGTCGTCTCAGGACGTCGATAGATAATGAATAAGATCGGCGGACACTCAGATTCTTGTATTGACATCGGAACAAGTATATACCATCCTTATGTGATATGAAAAATAAAAGAACGATCAAAAATCTCGTCCTGGGCTCTAGCGGATATGTCGGCTCTGCATTCACGCGATTCCTCGAAGCGAAAGGAGAGAAGGTGATCCCCTTCGATATTAAGCGCAGCGAGAAAGAAGACGCCCGCTTCGCGAAATTGCCATTGAAAGACGTAGATCGGGTCTATTTTATCGCTTGGGATGTCGGGGGGGCCAAGTATCTTTTCGGTGACAAATCTCAGCTTATCCGCCAATTGGAATGGAATCTGAAGCTCCTCGAGAATGTCATGCCCCAATTGGAAAAGTCAGAGGTACCCTTCTTCTTCCTTTCTAGCCAATATGCCGAAGAATACGGCACGCCCTATGGATCGACCAAAAGACTGGGCGAGATCTGGACCAGGCTCCTCCCTAATGGTGTTTGGGCCAGGCAGTGGAATGTCTTCGGCGTCCTTGAGGAGATAGATGACCGGACCAAGGTCATAAGCGACTTCATCCATCAAGCCATATCGACGGGCGTGATCAAGATGATGACGAACGGCAAGGAAGAAAGGCAGTTCGTCCATATCGAAGACAGCATGCGCGCATATCATAAGATGATCTCTGAGGAGATCAAGGGCGGCATATACGACATAACATCCGGCCGATGGACATCGATACTTGAAGTAGCCGATACCATAGCGAAGCTCACCGGCGCAAAAGTCATCCCGGGCACGAAAAACGGCGCTTCCCACAAAGATATGCCGAGCCATGATCTGGTACCAGGCTGGAAAGCTGAAGTGAGCCTAGAAGCGGGCATCAAGCAGATGATCGATGCGTACCATGATAGGATGCGGGTCCGGGCTATTTCCCCTCTCTCATCTTCTTAAGGTGCGCCGCATACTCGGCTTGGCTGACCCGGCGTCCGGCGATGTAGCGAGGTGGGCCCTCGCGGCGCACATGCTCGACATATTGATCATAAGTCGCCTCTTTTCCATCGACGAGCGGCGTTAGAAGGTCGATCATTTTCCCGACATCATATGCTTTAAGGATGCCCGATCGATCAGCCTCGAGCAGCAGCTCGATAGCGGCATCTTCCAGGTTATACAGCTCCAAAAGGCTAGCGAGCTTCAAGGTCCTTTCTGCGCTCCATCTTTTCTTTTTCTTTGGGTCTCGCAATTCGATGACTGCATCCTTGAAATATATGGCTTGAGTCAAAGCGATCTGTCCTCTGTCGGTCGGTCCGAATATGCCGTCAGTGAACATGTATGGCGAAGTGGCTTTCTTCTCCCATCGGAAGATCGGCAGATCCCCTAGGACGAATCCCCTCTCGCGCATGAATATATCAAGCTCTGCGAATCCTGCCGATCCCTTGCCCCATGGCCGAAAATTCGCCTCAGTGCTCACGAAGATCAGCTTCTCTTCGAAGCCTTTCCCCAATCCTCTCAATATCTCGAGCTCAGCTCCTTCTGCATCCAGCTTGATGGCATCGGCTTCGGTTATGCCGTTCTTCCGTGCGAACGAGCTGAAATCCGTGACATCGAGCAAGACCTTCCTTGTCGGCATAAATGGTTTCCAGCCAGGAAAACGCGAAAGGAATTCCTCATCCGAATCATACAAGCTCGATGTCGGCGGATGCTTCTCGTGGATATAGAATCGCCTCTTGCCTCGTTTAGACCACAAAATAGCAGGATAATAGCACTCATTATCCGGTGCCACGCGATTCAGCTTATCGCATTCTTCAGGGTCGGCTTCGAAGCCGATGAGCTCATACTGGTCTCCATATACGGACCATTCCCTTCCCGCCCCTCCCCGCGCGCCGACGTCGACGACAATCAGTGGCGATTTCGAAAAAACTTTTTTGCCGACCAGATGCTCGATGAGGCGAGGATGGGGGTTGAAGTTATCGGCGCTTATTGACATGAGGGAAAGCATATCACAAGACGCGGATAATTTGCATGCACATTAAGTAATGATAGACTACCCTCATGAACGTACCATTTCAAGCAATCCCTTTTATTCTGTACCAAAGAACGGGATTGTCCAGTATATACAAAATACCCAAGACTCTTAGGCCACTCTTTGATTGGCTGACAAAACCGCCCGTATACAAAATGTACGTAAATCTTGACAGTTTTTTCCGTGCTAAGGCGATTTCGAAAGATTTCTCCAAGGGTATTGAACAGGAATATAACGAAATACAGCCCTATTTACCGCCAACAGCTAAAAAAATCTTGGATATCGGATGCGGCGTAGGAGGTATCGACGCATTATTGGCACAAAGGTATCCTGATGCCGAGATTTTCCTCTTTGACGAGACGACAACTGATAAAAAGATTCATTACGGATTCGAAAAGAAAGGCTCATTTTATAATTCTCTAGATGTAGCAAAAGACCTGGTCGAGAAAAATGGCGGGCATCATGTGACTTCCTGGCCGGTGTCCAGAGGTTTTCCTAAAGAAAAGTTCGACTTGGTAGTCTCTATAATGTCGTGGGGGGCACATTATCCTGTAGATACATACTTGGATGATGTTTATGAGGGTCTCAACCCCGGCGGCATTGTTATTACCGATTTAAGAAACGGTACAGACGGTTTAGATCTTTTCAAATCAAGATTCCGTTCCGTTATGATCATTTCAGAGAATAGAAAGTCGCGAAAGATAGCTGCCACAAAATAATAGAAGATCAAGCAGTGTATAATCGCTCATAAGAATCTGACTGCATAGCTAAAGTGAAGTAACTTTGAACGCGTTCATATCCAGCTTTGCCAAAGCGTGAAGATTTTGTCGTGTCAGATAAATGACCTGATATTCGGTCTGCTAGCGTCCCAACATCGAACGGATTCACGATATAGCCTGTCTCGCCATCGACGACGATCTCCGGCGAGCCGCCGAAGCAGGTGGCGACGACCGGCTTCGAGAGAGCCATGGCTTCGATATTCACGAGACCAAAGGTATCGAGGCATACAGATGGATTGACGACCACATCTGCTGCTGAATAAGCTGCATGCAATTCACGGCCGGAGAGCCAGCCGGTGAAGACGACCTTATCGGCGAATCCGTGCGCTTTGGCGTACTCGAGTTTGGACTCAGCTGATGCATCGCGCTTGGCCACGACCAATAGCCGCGCGTCGGCGATCTTCGACGCGACCTTCTCGAAAGACTTGAAGAGCTCCCAGGCGCCTTTGGCTCCTTCCAAGCGACCAGAGAACATCACGACTTTCCTGCCGACCAATCCAAATCGATTCTTAAATGATTCTGTTTCTTCGCGGCCGATCTGCCAGCTATTCACGTCGATGCCGTTATAGATGCGTTCGACTCCATGAATCCCATTCGCCTCCATCGCCTGCTTGAGCGAATCGCTCACGGCCACGACATGGTCGACATATCTTTTGAGGATCCGGCGGATCATGAAATTCCTAAAAGGATTGTATCTGAACCGGTACGCACGCAGTTGCCTCAATGGGCTTATGCGGTAATCGAAGCTCTTGGGGATCGAACGATCGTTGAAATCTATGAATTCGGTGAACTTGCCGAAATGGAACGTCATGACGTCATGGCAAGTCAGGATCACCTTCGCTCCGGATCTTTTGGCGAGCGCCAGAGAATAATAGGACAAGTGCGCGTGGATGTTATGGGCATGGACGATATCCGGTTTGAATTCGGCGATGATCGCCTCTAGCTCATGGATCGTCCGGGGATTCTTCAAGCATCTGAATGCCTGCCATCTCATATCATAATCTGATGCCAACCGATGGACTGCCAGTCCTTCATATTCTGACTTTCCCGCATCAGAATCTTTGCGGACCGTGGTGACCACCCGGACTTCATGGCCGCGCTTCTGCATCTCCTTGGCCAGATCGAAAGCCACGATCCCGGCACCGCCGAAGCTCTGAGGCGGAAAATCGTCTTGTAGGACTAGGATCTTCATCGGCCTTGATATAACCTGATAATCTTCTCGGCGGCAATCTTGATATCGTGCTGCTGTGCCCATTCCCGGCAATCATCCGGATCGATCGCTTTCTCATCCAATATCATTTGGAGATACCGAGCGCATTCTTCTGGGTCATTCGGGTCATCCACAAGATAGCCTGTCTTACCATGGACGATGGCATCGCGGGCTCCCGAATCGCGCGAACCGATCGTGGGGACGCCGCGGGCGTTGGCTTCGAGGTAGACCAAGCCGAAGCCTTCGAAGGTTTTCCTGTCTGGAATAGCTAATAGGACAAAAACACCAGCAGTCGAATACAGCCTGTCGAGCGCTTCGTCGCTTACGCGGCCATGGACTTTGATGCTCGGGCCTATGGGGATCGAGCTAGTGTCTCCAGAGCCGACGATATCCAATGCAGCATCCGGACCGTACTTCCTTGCATACAGATCGAACGCCTTCAAAAGATTGCCTATCCCCTTCCTAGGCTTGATCGCCCCGACGAACAATATGCGCTTCTGATGGCTCCGATCATTCGATCTGATAGCGCTCAAGTCTATAGCATTGTCGACGACCACTGTTTTCCCATAAGCCCCGGACAGCTTCGCTAGCCAATGCTCGTGCAGCTTTTCTTTTGTGTAAGAGCTCACTGATATGAATCGGTCGATCTCTTTCGCAACCTTCCAATAGGTCAAGCTCGCCATGATCTTCTTCATCGGATCCCTGAAAAGCGCAGGGGTGAACGAATATGTGCCATGGATGGTCGCGACCACTCGAACCTTGTCCGGCAACTCTATGAATGGGAGCAGCGATTGAAGCGGTTCGACTACTATATGCACGATGTCGGGCTTGAAGCGATCGACCGCTGACTGCAGCCTCAGAGCCGCCGCTTTCGAGGCGCTTGCATCGCAAAGATAGCTCATAGGATCATCGAAGCACTCGCAATCAACCTCTAACCCTCTTCGCTTCAATTCATTATAAAGATCGAGGCCGTATCTGCTCCAGCCGTCAGTGCCATCAAGATGATTTGTGATAAGGAGGACGCGCATATCAGTCTGAACGCTCAAAAAGGGATCCAATGATCTTCTCCGCGCGCTTCTGCCAGGTGAAGCCTTTGACTTTCTCATAGGCGGCCAGAGCCAATCCATCAAGCAAGCGCGCGCCGTAAGCGACCTTCTTCATGGCCTCGGCCAAGCTCTCAGGATCGCCTGGCTTGACGATGACAGCCGTCGAATCGTCCAGGATATCGCGCACAGCCGGAAGATCAGAAGCGATGATAGGGACTTTGCTCGCCATATACTCGAACATCTTCAATGGCGACATATATAAAGCAAAATGCTCCGTGAACGGAAATGGCATGATCAGAGCGTCAGCCGCCTTCTGAAAGAGCGCCAGTTTGGATTGGGATACATACCCGAGGAATATGGCCTGGATTCCGATCCCTAAACGGTTGGCAACTATCTGATATTCTTTGACATCGGATGCCGATCCGCCGACAGCTACGAGCATGAGCCTCTGGTCATTCATGGCTTTCAGAGCCGATAGAGCCGTCATGATCCCCTTGTCCATGCCGAGCGTCTTGAAACGGCCAGTATATACGAAGAGGGTCTTGTCCAGAGGAAGGTCCAACCCCTTCCGTGCCGATGCGCGGTCCATTTGCACATCGAATATATCCAGATCGACCGCATCCGGCATGATAGCTACGCGCGTCTCTTTCGCGCCATAATCCTTCACTAAGCTCGATCTCAGAAAGGACGTCACCGTAAAGATCGCGTCAGCGGACCTGGCGATGAAGCGGTCGCGGAAGCTGTGATAGATCAAGTGGGATTCAAAAGCGACGCGATAGCCGAAGAATGGCCGCAGCAACAGGGCGAGAATGCAGAGATATGAGTCTTTCGTATAGATAACTGTGTCACGGTCGCCGTCCATAAGCTTGCGCGCGTGTTTTAACAGCCACCAGGCGCTGTACACGGACTTTCCGCGCGGCCAGCGGCATGATATCTCGAGCATAGGAATCGGCCCGAACCCTTCGAGGTCACGGATCGAATTGGCTACGAAAACGAACCCTTCGCCTAGCCGTCCATAGAAAGCAGCCGCCATAGACATAGCCTGCCGGTTGGTAGCGGTTTCCGACGGATAGTCGAGCCCAGTTAGATATATCAATCGCATATACGATGATTATAGCGTATACTGCCATACTATGAATCAGGGAGAGACTATAGTCAAAAGCGCTCGAGGCACCTACGCCGTCGATCCCAAGCGCGACCCAAAGATCTTCCGCGACTTGAAGCTGCCGGTCTATCCCCAGCGAGAGTCCGGTCTGAAGACCATAAGCGCTTTTCTCACGGCTAGATCGACCATGGTCGATGGAGGCGCCCACATCGGAACGTATTCGGTGCCGCTTTCTGAGATGTGCAAGGAGGTCATCGCCTTCGAGCCTTCGCCGGAGACATTCGTGTTCCTGGCAAAGAATGTCAGCCTCAATGGACGATCCAATATCGACGCGCGTAATAAGGGCCTCGGTGCATCCATCGGAAAAGCTTCGCTCGCGCCGCTCTCTGATGGGCTAGCTACCTCACAGACCATTGACACTGAGCACGGCGGCTCGATCGATGTCACCACCCTCGACTCCGAAGTCAGCCGCGCAGATCTAGTAAAGCTCGACATTGAAGGCATGGAAGCCGAAGCCCTCGATGGAGCCGCGCGCCTCATCAAAGAAAGCCGGCCTGTCTTCGTGATCGAGATCTTCCCTTCGGCCATGAAGAAGCATGGCCGCTCCCCAGCAGAAATCCAGAGATTCCTCCGAAAGCGCGGCTATGGCATATTTTTGCCCATGGAATCAGACGGGCCATTGATGCTCGGCAAGATCCCGGCGCTTTGGATCCTCACTATCCTGATCATGCCCGGTTGGTTCCTGAAAGGCGGCCAGTCATTGAGCTACGACATCGTCGCTGTCCCGAAAGAAAAGCCTATGCCACAAGAAATCTATGTGCGATCGGCTGTCAGTCTCATCATCCATCTTATATTGCGGAATCTTGGAGATAAGACTGCGCGTCTAAAAAAATGGCTAGGCATGACACTGAGATGAACCAGCGGCTCATTTGGATATCCTTCGGACCGATCGGCGACACGCTCTTGATGCTCGCCTTCTTCGACGATCTGCTGCGATTGGAACCGGATATGAGATTCAAGGTGCTCACAAGCGCCAACGCAAAGACCATCAAGGAACTATCAGCTGCCTACCCTTCGGTCGAAGTGGTCCAAATACCCGGCGCGGCAGGGCTGATCCCATTCATGGCCAGACTGATGCGGAAAAGATCGACGGTGATCGTTCCGGGCGTGGCCAGGACATATTCCCTGCAGATCAAGCTCTTCTTCTGGGCTTTGTCATTGCGGCCTGGCAATCTGATCCTAGGCTTCCGCGAGTGGACTGGCATGCAAGGCTGGCTGCCGTTCGACAGATCATACAGTTACGATTTCAAGTCTTCTATCATCGACAACTACCGCCGCCTCATCCCAGATTTCTTGCCGGGAAAGAAGATCGTGCCTCGGCCGCCGCATGTGAACCTCATCCTCAATAAGCCTTCTTCTCCTGACTCCCTACTCCCTACTACTCCTTACTTCGTGATCCACATGTTCGGCACCCGTCCGCGCTACTCTTTCCCGCCGAAAAGATGGCATCTGCTTCTCACCGAGATCCGAAAGAGATTCCCATCCTACGGATTAGTCCTGACCGGCGCCACGAAAGACGAAGCACTCATAAAGGAGGTCTCGAAGGATATCCCCGGCATCCATTTGTATGTCGATCGGCCCATATTAGATGTGGCGAGCGTCATCTACGGCTCAGCGCTCTATATCGGCGTCGATACCGGCATCACGCACCTGGCAGCCGTCCAAGGCGTGAAGAGCGTCGTCATCGGCCACAACACAGATCCCATGTGGCTTCCCTACTACAATCCCAATGGCGTCGTCCTAACCAACAATGCGCGATGCCTCTGCAAAGGCGATAAGAGCGGCGATTGCGTGGTCTACGAAGACAGCGTGGCATATCGCCGATGCACATACGACGTGACGATAGAGGATGTGTGCAAGGCAATTGAGAAAGCCTTGCAGAGGGCCGGCTAGAGCTTCAATCTTTCATACCATTCCACTGTCCTCGAGAACTTGCCCAAGAATTGAGCTCTGGTCGTAGCGGAATCTATGGAATTCCTTTTGAGCCGGAATAGGTCGTCCCCAGGCCGGACGAGGCCTTCTTTGACCGTGACAGCGCCTATATAGCCGCTCTCGCGCAGATAAGCAGCGTGCTCTGGTGAGAGTTTGCCCTGCGGATAAGCGAAAACATCCGCTTTCGAACCGAGTTGCGACTGGAGCATGCACTTCGATCTCGTGACATCATCCTTCCATGAGCCATCAGTGTACGCCGTAAGCGGCTTGTGCGATGCCGTGTGCGGCATGAGCTCTATCAGATCTGATGATAGCGCCTCTCGAAGCGAATCGGCAGTCGCGCATTCGATGGATATCCCCTCCGAATTGGTCATGCTCTTGCCCATGAAATCTGTCGCCACGAAGATGGTCGCCGGTATCTGGTGCCTCTTGAGGATCGGCAAGGCTGCAGTCAAGTTGTCCGCATAGCCGTCGTCGAATGTCACAGCTACATGATCCGAGATGTCCTCATGATCGATGAGCTTGCCGATCAGCTCGGAAAGCTTCACTGCCTTCAATCCGCTTTCATGCAGCCATCGCATCTGCATCTCAAAGTCGTGCGGCTTCACCGTGAAGAAGGCGCCGTTCTCGCTGATAGAGTGATACATGAGGATGCTGGCACAGCCGGGTAAGCCGCGCGCTAGCGGATTCACGGCCTTGAAGAAAATATCTTTAATCAGCGATTTCATGGGTCAATCTTTGCATCAGGATCCCTAGCGACTGCTCATCGGCGACGAAGCGCTCGCACTCTCTTCTGATCGATCCGCGCTCAGCATCGGACAGTGCGAACAACGCATCTATCTTCGCGGCGAGGTCGGCGCTATCGCCTTCCTTGAAGAGGCACGGCTCTGGCAACTTGCCGATGAACGACCGGTTGGAGACGATCGGGATGCAGCCGCAAGCCGCTGCTTCCAAAACAGCCTTGTCGTAGCTTCCTGTCGGCGTAGCGTTAACATAGGCTTCGAATCGGTTATAAAGATCGACAGTCTCGCCATAAGGCACGCCTGGCTGGACAGCGCCGTTAAAAGATCTGCGGATGGATCCGGCATAATCCAGATCGCGCTCAGGGGCGCTCCCGTAGATACGCACCGGTATATGAGCGAGGGCTGAAGCGGCCACGATGATCTCGAGCTTCTTGATCGGCGATAGTCGTCCGAGGCTCAAGACCGCCTTCTCGCGCTTTGCACCAGCGTCTTTGAACATCTCGAGATCGATTCCTGCCGGCATCACAACCGTCTTTCGCGAATATCCGACAAAAGCGAAATCAGAGACGCAGAAAACCTTATGGGAGAGAGCGACGGCGATCCGTGTCAGGAACGATCCGTCTGGATGGTTTCGCCATAGATAGATCTTCTTTCCCCAAAGCCGCCAAAACACGCCCCCCAGGAGGGCATATTCTTGATTCATATGGACAAAGACGGCATCGCATCCATTCTTGAACTTGAAGACCGATCGCAAGAATCGCCAAGAATATATGAGCTTCCCAGCCGGGTGCAGCTCTTTCCCAAGCGATATTACGCGGACATTTTGCGGCAAATCGTGCTCTCCTACACCAAGAGCGATGACCACTAACGACTCATATCTCTTGGCCAGCTCTCCGAGCCAGCGATGGAAGAACCCTAGGCCAGGATCATTCTTGTCGACTTTTTGGGTGATGATGAGAAGCTTCATAGATGATGTCATCCAACGATATCTTCTCTATCTTTGAAAACGAATCTCTGGTAGATGAAATAGCTTTCCACAGCGATGAGAGCGCTCGTCACGATCTGGGCGATCATATAATTGAAATCGGCGTATTCGACGAAGAGCCAGACGAAGAGCGTATTCAGCCCGAGATTGATCCCGGTCACGATGAAGTAGATGGCTGCCTGCGAATGGATGCGGTCCGACGACCGATCCCGGAACGTCCAGTACTTCTGGAGCATGAAGCTCACACCGAATGCCAGAATGAAAGCGATCACCGCCGATAGCAGGTACCAGACGTGTGCGACCGAGGTGAGCAGGAAGAGAGCGGCGAGGTCTACGACCGCCGCCGTCCCGCCCGCGATGATGAAGCGCAGGACCTTCATGTGCCTGCTGTAGCGCTGGTCAAGCTTGCAGTAAGCCTCGAAGATGATCTTTATCATCGGATTGCATCGGCCGTCAGGCGCAAGCCTTCTTCAAAGGCTGTCTTCGGCTCATATCCTAAGACCTTTTCGGCCTTCCGGATGTCGGCGAAGCTATCCTTGATGTCGCCGCGCCTAGCCTCCCCGAGCTTAGGCTCTATCGAAGTCCCCAATATGCTGTTCAGAGATCTGACCAGGCCAAGTAGAGAGATCTGACCGCCGCTTGCTATATTGAAAGCATCTCCGAAGCCGTTGGCCGCTCGGAGAGCGCAAAGATTGGCATCGACCACATTGGTCACATAAGTGAAATCGCGCGTCTGCTCGCCGTCGCCGTAGATGGATGGCCGTTCTCCATGCTTCATGAGCTTTATGAATTTCGGGATGACGGCAGCATATTCCGAATCAGGATTCTGCCTGGGACCGAAGACGTTGAAATATCGCAGGCCGATGGTCTCCAAACCGTGAAGGCTGAAGAATATCCGGCCATAGAGCTCGCCCATGAGCTTCTGGGCGGCATATGGCGAAAGGGGCTTGGTAGGCATCGTTTCGATTTTAGGCAAAGTCGGCGTATCGCCATAGACAGAGCTGGATGAGGCATATACCACGCGTCCGACGCCCGCTTTTACGGCTGCCGTGAAGACCGAGAGCGTGCCGGTCGAATTCGCTTCATGCGTCTCCATCGGCTTAGCTATGGATTTCGGAACGGAAGGCAGCGCAGCTTGATGGCAGACGGCATACGCTCCTTTCAATACCAGAGCCATCTTGTCGGTATCTACGATCGATAGCTTCTCGAAGCGGATCCTTTCTGAGACATGCGCGATGTTCTCCATGCGGCCTGTAGAAAGATCGTCGACGACGACGACTTCGGAGCCTGCCTCGAGCAAAGCGTCTACGATATGGGAGCCTATGAATCCGGCGCCGCCGGTGACTACGATCTTCTTGCCTTTCAGGCTATTCATGGCCATCACTATACCCTAAGTGTACGCACTATTCCATCCGCCACGCTCTTGGGATCCCAGCCGACGATCTCAGCCCCGGCTTCCCTGGCGATGCCGACGTCGGTCGAGACGATCCGGCAGCCGGCGGCTTGCGCTTCCTTGAGGGCCATGCCGTAGCCCTCGAAAAGCGATGTGACCAGGAATAGGTCGCAGGATTTGTAATAAGAGGCGAGGTAGTTGCCGCCCCAGCCCTCGAACGCGATGCTATCGCCAGCGCCGACCTTCTCCGCCCTTTCCTTCAATGCCTCCAACCGCGAGCCGCTGCCGACGATCACGAGCCCCGCTTTCGGCAGGGCTTTAAGGACCAGCGGCCAGGAATCTATGGCCAATTCGAAATCCTTCTCGGGCTCGAGCCGGCCGACCATGAGGACGATCTTGTCGAACTGCGGATGCTTCATGCGGAGGTCGGCACCGGGAATGACCGGTGCGTCCTTCAGCCATCCGGCATCGACGGCGATCGGCCGCACTTCGATCTTTGCCGGATCGATCGCCAAGCGCCGCACTATGAAATCCTTTATCCTCTCCGAGACGACGCGGATATGATCGGCTTTCGGCAAGTTCCTGAACGCCAGCCGCCGCCTGAGCCGATTCATGAGCGTGAATCCGTAATTCGGGCTGCCTAGATCTTCGTGGACCTGGATCTCGAGCGATAGGCCGCGCCGCTTGAAGCGCTCCTTGAGCGCCACGCCGGCCATGGCGGTGAGCGACGCATCCTGGCACGTGATGTCCGTTATGCCGTGCTTCTCTATGAGCTCCCGCCCCAGCCTCTTCGCATCGGAAGGATATAGGAATCTGGAGACGGAATCGGTGGAATTCGCGAAGCATGAAGAAGAGAGAGGAACTCCCTCGAGGGAAGCTTGCGGAGCCCGATGAGGGCGAGCAGCAGGCCCGCCGCCAGCAGGCGGCGAGGCCGGTTCCCGAGGGGGAGCTTCCTCTCTCTTCTTCCCCGTCCTCTTCGCGAACACCACGATATGCACCTCATCCCATCCTCTGGCGTTCTCGATCTGCCGCGCGCGGACATCGCTCCCCTCCTCGAAGATCTTCCTATCGGTCGATATCATCAAAAGCTTCTTCATTTGGTCATTCGATCCGGCCTTCATCCGATCCGGCCTTTCGGGCGCTTGTGCATCCTCTCCCAAACGCTGATGATCTCGTCGCCGATCTGTCCCCATGTGTGGACCCAGGCGAACCGGCGGACCTTCTCGGCCTGGGCGGCGCGATTCTTCGGATCGGCCATCCAGGCGACCTTCTCGGCGATGTCCTTCTTATCCTGCGGATCGACGAAGACGGCGCATTCTCGGACGCGATCAGCGATGCCGGTCTCTTTGGTCAGTATGAAAGGCGTCCCAGCGCGGATGGCATCGAATATCATGTTCGGGCTGATGTCTCCGAGCGAGGCCAATATGACGGCGTACGACCGGCGGATCTTCTCGACGAAGCTGTCATAAACGGCTTTGCCGCAATCGAGCTCGATATCCTCCAAGCCGCGCCTGGCAGCCATGGTCCGCGCATCGGCGAAGGCATCCTTCAGGAGCTCGACATTCTTCCACTTGAGCGGGCGCGTGCCGGCCACGAATGAGCGGTTCTCCGGCCCAGCGCCAGCCTGCAGAGGCTCCAGCCTCTCGCCGCAGAAATTCTCGACTATGAACGCCTTCTTTGGATCAAGGCCGTACTCCTTCTCCCATATCTTCTTCTGCCAATCAGAGCTGAATATGACCGCATCGGCCCGCTTGAAGGCCTTCCGGCTCAGCGAGTCGATGATCTTCTCCTTGAGAGAGAAGTCCCGCTTCTTGGAATAGAAATCTTTGAAGAGGATGAGCTCGCCTGTCCTTTCGACATACCATTCCCAGAGGAGATCGCCGCCGGTCCTGATGATGTAGGGCTTGCGCATGAGCGCGCAGGCGAACATGGCCGGCACTGCCGCCAAGAAATTGTCGAGCACGAGGATCATGTCGGCGTCCCAGCCTTTCCTCATGACCTTGGTCATGAAGAGGAGATGCTTTATGAATGGCGGCGCGGCTCGCTCCCAGCGATAGGCGGCCACTTTTACTTCGTGGCCTTCGGCCTTCCAGGTCTCGTATAGATTCCTGGCGTACTGGGCCGGGCCTCCGATATCGGGCGGATATATGCCGGATGCGATCAATATCTTCATCCCGAAAGTCTATCACAAATCTACGCCGCCAAGACCCGCCGCATCTTCTCCGCCACTCCGGTCCAGTCGTATCTCTCCTCGACCATCTTCCTGGCCCGCTCGACCATATAGTCCCGCGACTCGGCGTCCTTGATGAGCTTCTCGGCCTTTTGGGCGATCGATCGCGGATTGCCCGGCTCGCAAAAGAGGCCGGTCTCGCCGTCGCGCAGGAAATCTTTGATGCCGCCGACAGGCGTGGCGATGACCGGCAGGCCGGCCGCCATGGCTTCGAGGAACGAGTTGCCGAGCCCTTCCGATAGCGACGGCCTGACGAAGATGTCCGAGATATGCAGATACGGCGGCAGCTCCTTGTGAGGGATGAAGCCTAGGAATTGGACGCGATCCTGCAACCCGCGACCTGCGACCTGCGACCTTAGCTTCGACTCCAAATCGCCGCTGCCTATGACTATCAGCTTCACGTTCGCCGGCAAGTACGCGAGCGCCTCGATGATGTCGCCGACGGCGTTCTTCTCGACGAGCCGCGAAGTGGTGACCAGGAATATGTCGCCGTGCTTCTTGCCCATGTTCCCCTTCAAGGCCTCGATCTCGCGTTCGTTCGGCTTCTTGGTGAAGAGGCCGAGGTCGACGGCATTGGGGATGATCGCCGGTTCGCCGCGGAAGCCGTGACCCTTGGCGCGATCGCTCAAGTACCGGCTTATGGCCGTGACCCGATCGGCCCGGCGCAGAGCTAATCGCCACGACAGGCCGATGAAGCCGAGCCGGCCTCTTTTTAGATGCCTCTCGGAATCGCCTTCCTGGAGGGTGAGCAATATGGGGATCCTCGGCTTGCCGGAGAGGCGCCGGACGATGTTCGCCATGAATGGGATGCCGCTAGTGAATGTGACCATCACCGGCCAGAAGAGATCGTAGCGCCTGGCTTTGAGCAGCTTCAAGGCTTTGCACGTGCCCGCGAATGGGGACGCCAGCTTGCCGAAGGCGGACCCGGAGCAGATCCTGTGGACATCGATGTTGCCTACGCGCTCGAAGGCGGGCGCGCCACGATCGAATCGGAGCGTGATCATGTCGAATTCGATCTCGCTCGGCGGGATGCGATCGGTGATCTCTTTTATGGCGATCTCTGCGCCGCCGACTTGGTGGGGGTGATACGCGAGAGAGAAGATGAGGACGCGGCGGGGGGTACGCGACGCTGGTGCGGTTTTTTGGCCACTCGATGCCGGCGCGGTTTTTTGGCTGCTCGATGCCGGCGCGGTTTTTTGGCTGCCGCCTTCCCCTCTCTCCTGCTCAGAAAATTTCATTGACATGATTATATATCGGTTGGAAACGCGAGGGAGGGGGCGTTCAATCGACTTTGAGCACCCGCTTCAAGATGTCTTCGGGGACTTCCCTCGGCGCATCCTTAGATGACCCTTTTCCGCCGGCCGCCTCTCCGGACGCTGCGCTCTCTGGATCTTTCCGCGGCGCGTCTTTGTCTGCGGGCTGCTGGACATCATTGGCTGCGGGTTGCGGGGCGCTTTTTTCTTGAGGCTTGATGAGCGACGCTAGAGCGTTCCTCAACTGGCTCAAGTTCTCCGGCGTGCGCGCTTTGGAATCCGTCCTAGATTGGGCGGCTTTCGGCGTAAGGCTGGAAAGCGAGACTGCTTTAGGCGTTTCAGCATCGGCCGGACCAGGAGTTGCCGGCTCGGGCTTCGCAGCAACCGTGGCCGGTCCGGGAGCATCGGCTAGTCCAGGCTTTGCGGCAGCCAGCGGCTGCTCTGGTTCAGGCGGCTTCTTCGACTGGAGCTGATGCAGCATGTCCTTCAATCCCAAGAATGGCTTATGGGTCTCGGACGGCTTAGTCGGGACATCCTTGGAGGCTGGCCGCGACGATTGCGAAGCGGATCGGGCCGCGCGATGCGGCGGTTGCGGCACAGGCACAGACGCGGATACGGGCGCAGGTACGGGTGCAGAAGCATGCGCGGGCGCAGGCGCCGAACCAGAGATAGCGGCCCCAGGGATGGCGGCCGAGGCCGAAGGGGCCGTGGACGATCTGGCCGCGCCAGGAGCTCCCTTGGCAGGCGCAGGTCGGGCGGGCGACGCTTCGTGGAACTTGACGATCTCCTCCTCGACTTGCGCGCGCGGACGGGAGAACTGCTCGCGCGAAGCGGCGATGATGTCTTTGACATACGACGAATCCGGATGCGGGATCGGCGGCAGAGTCGTCGCCGAGAATGGCGCGGAAGAAAGCCCGTCTATCATCAGCTTCAGGTATATCTGGGTGAAACCCAAGTTGACCAGGTCTTCCATTGTGAATGTCGGCGCGAATTCCTTCTCTAAGGCTTCTGCGTCGTTCGCGCCTATGCGGAAAGTGATCATCGTGCCGACGTTGCCGAATACGGCGGGCCGGACGATCTCGTCCATCTGCTCGATGTATTGGTGGGCGATCGTCAGGTTGAGCTTGTATTTGCGGGCCTCGGAGAGGATGTCCGCGAATGATGCGTTGGCGAAGTTCTGGAACTCGTCTACGAAGAGATAGAAGTTCGGCAAGACCTTCATGACCCGGTCAGGGACGTCGGCGCGCGACATGGCGGCGAGATATATCTTCGTGACGAGCAATCCGCCGAGGAGCTTCATGTTCTCATCGCCGATCTTGCCTTTCGAGAGGTTGATGATGATGATCTTCCTGTCATCCATCGCCTTCCTGAAATCGAAAGACGAGACCGGCTGGCCGATCATGTTGCGGATGAGAGGATTGGCCGTGAATTGGCCGACCTTGTTCTGGATCGCCGGCACCGCTTCTTGGGCCATGCGCTCGGTGTAGTTGGCGAACTCCTTGACCCAGAAGGCCTTGACCGACGGATCGGTGATCTTGGAGACGACGTCCTTGCGATACTCCTTGTCAGAGAGCATCCTGTTCACTCCGAGGAGCGTGGCGCCAGGATATTCGAGGAGCGCCAGGAGCGTATTGGTCAGGATGTATTCCATTCTGGCCGACCATGCATCCTCCCAGATCTTCTTGAACGTGCTCATCAATCCAGACGAGACCAGGTGGCGCTTGTCCCGGTCCACCGCTTCGAGCACGTTGAACGATATCGGGTAGTCGACGTCGAAAGGGGCGATATAGATGACATCGCGGATGCGCTCTTTCGGGACGTATTCGAGAAGGAGGTCGGCGGTCTTGCCGTGAGGGTCGATGAAAGCCATGCCCTCGCCGTTCTGGATGTCCTGGACGGCCATGTTCTCGAGCATGGTGGACTTGCCCATGCCTGTCTTTCCGATGACATAGACGTGGCGCGTGCGGTCCTTGGCCTTGATGCCGAATTTGACCCGTTTGTTGCGGGCATCAGTCTCTGCGAAATACGTTATGCGGTTCTCATCCATGAGTGCTATACGATACGGATGCGCGGATCATACGAATGATGCGAATGCGCGCTCATTTAGCCGAATTATACCATAAAAAAACAACCCCCATCGCCGAACTGCGCGATGAGGGTCTAACGGATACGGATCCGGCCTACTCTCCTTTCAGGGCCGGGTGGCTTTATAAACGGAACGTGTCAGACAGGAGCGACGGCCAGCTGCTTGTTTTCCACTAAGGCTTCCAAGACCAGCCTGATCTTGCCGAACGCCCGATCGGCCGGGGCAGAGATCTTGCCTCGGTTGCCGATGGCATACAAGTTAGTCATGCCATCGCCGGACGGTATGGGTTGCTCGGAGATCATCTCGGCCTTTTCGTCGAGCCAATGATCCAGAGCCTTGCGGTCGTTGATGACTCCTTTCGGAACCGTCAGAGGTTCCACCGTGCTGCACGCTTTAGCCATAACCATTTTTCGTTTCAACGGACTTTTCTTGCCATCGTATCTCATCCGATAAGTCGAGGAACCGATTACAGCTTGAGTCCAACCGGATACCTTCACAGGCGAGCGATACGATGAACTTTTGTGCTCTTTCTTGAACTCCGGAATAAAATCCTACCACGCAGGAATAAAAGCGCAAGGGCTAGGGGTGCGGCTCGCCCTTGCTCTCGACGAACGGCATGTCGCCGGAATGGGCCGATGAGCGGGCCTTCGGGCCCATAGAATAAGCGATAGCGATCACGGCGAGGCCGCATATCACGATGCCCGCCTCTATCCATCCTGAAGGAAAGCTGGAGAACGGCAAGATGACGACGATCGCTCCTAAGACCATGATGATCTGGCGCTTGGACATAGTTCCCACAGTATACCCAAAGTGCTATGATTGCGCCAGAAACTAGAAGGTGTTATGGCTAAGGAAACATTGACGTTAGAGCATCTGAAGCCATTCTCACCTACGGTGTGCTGGCTTCATACCCGGAAAGAGATCGGGGACAATTATGTCGGGTTATTCCACGGCATGAACGTCCTGAACGGCAATGGCCACCTCAATCTGCGCGAGATGCGCATAGTGGCCAGGATCGGCAACCCCAGGAAGCTCCGCGCCTACGGAGATCCTCAAACCAAGAGCTTCGAGCTGGACGACTGCAAGGTCAGCCGTTCGAAGTCCAAGCGGCATCGGCTCAAGATCACGACGTCGCAAGGCGATACGATCTTCTTGAGCAGAGAGTTCAAAGACGTCAAGCGCGTCCAGGAACTGATCAGCCCGAAGACCAACGGCTTCGAACGCATGGGCATATGAGCATCGAGCCTACTCGCTCCGGCGATTAGGCATTTTTTATCGCGCGCCATGAGCTGAGCGCGCGCCATGAGCTGAGCGCATCAGGATACGATGACCACGAATTCGCCGCGGACTTTGTCAGGATGCGCCTCGAAGAACTCGAGGACTGACTCAGCCGGACCGCTCTTCACCTCTTCGTATATCTTGGTGAGCTCGCGGCAGACGGTGACGGCCTTCTTCGACCCAGGTCCGAGATGGTCCGCGAGCGAAAGCAGGGATCTCAAGATCCTATGCGGCGATTCATAGAAGACCATCGTGCGCTCGGACGACGCGATCTCTTTGAATAGAGTCTCCCTCCCCTTCTTGTGCGGCAAGAATCCCAGGAATGTGAAATCGGCGCAGGGCACGCCGGCGATCGAGAGCGCTACGACCAGCGCAGAAGGTCCTGGAATGGCTTCTATCTTCACGACCCCCGAATCGATCTCCGCCGAGAGCGCCTCGCGGACGCGGCTGACTAGCTCGGCGCCGGGATCGGATATCCCCGGCGTGCCGGCATCGGACACGAGCGCCAGTTCCTTGCCTTCTCTGATGAGCCCGATGATCTCATCGCTCCGCGAAAGCTTCGAATGAGAATGGTACGACAGCGTCGGCTTCTCGAGGCCGTAATGCGAAAGGAGCTTCTTCGTGACCCTAGTGTCCTCGCATAGGACGATATCGGCCGATTTCAGGGCATCGAGGGCCCGGATGGTCAGGTCGCCGAGGTTGCCTATGGGCGTGCCGACGATAGAAAGCTTCGACATGGAGCTACTCTACATCGGCGCCGGCTTGCGTGCAAAGGCGATTAAGAATAGACTGCAATCCATGGCTTTCCCAGAGAAACCTGTCGTCTATGTGAGCCGCGAGATCGAGCGCGCGCTCGGATCGGCGCCCTCCAGCAACTACCGGATCGTCTCAGGAAAGACCCTCTACGGCGAATCGGTCTCGGCGGATCATCCAGGATGCGTCACGCTCATAGACGAGAAGTCCGCCAGAGACGGCGGGATCCTGGGCACGACCGAGCTGCTGCAGCACCCCTCGACCAGATCCCTCATGGACGAGCTCGGTCCGGAGGCCTCCATCCTCGTATTCAAGAACACCGTCCGAGTCGAGACCGCCGCCAAAGCCCTCGGCCGCCGGCTCCTCAACCCGCCAGCCTCTCTATCGGAGCGCGTCGAGAACAAGCTCTCCCAGCTCCGCTGGCTCGGACCGCTCGGCGCGAAATATCTCCCTCCTCATGCCGCGAAGCTCGCCAAATACATCACTTGGAAATCAGATGAGCCGTTCGTGGTCCAATGGGCCCATGGCCACACCGGCGACGGCACTTCTCTCGTGAGGGCTCCCGACGACCTGCGCGCCATCCAGGATCGGTTCCCAGAGCGCATGGCCAGGGTCACGGCTTTCGTCGACGGCCCTTCATTCACGGCCAATGCCGTGGTGACCAAAGACCGCGTCCTCGTAGCCAATCCGAGCTACCAGATCACCGGCCTGCCTCCATTCACGGACAGCAGCTTCACCACGATCGGCAACGACTGGGGCTTGGCGGCGCGCCTCCTTTCGCCCGACGATGCCTCGGCGATCCGCGGCATGGCGAAGGAGATCGGCGCCAAGCTCCAGGCCGATGGCTGGAAGGGCCTCTTCGGCATCGACCTCATCAAGGACGAGTCCCGCGGCCGCTTCTATCTCATCGAGGTCAATGCGCGGCAGCCGGCGTCGACGACCTTCGAATCGAACCTGCAGGATGCCGCCAGGAAGTCCCGAGGCGCCAAAGGCCTGACGACATTCGAGGCCCATCTCCGCGCCCTCCTCGATCTGCCGATCGACCAGGACTTGGTCGAGATATCCGACGGCGCGCAGATCATCCAGAGAGTGACCAAGAATGTGGAGAGCATCTTCGATGACGCGGCCAAGTCGCTCGAGAAGTCCGGCTTCGGGACGCTGGCTTACCAGAACACGGCCATGAATTCAGACCTCCTCCGGGTGCAATCCGACACGTCGATCATGAGCGATCACAAGGCCTTCAACTCGCGAGGCACGGAGATCGCCGAGGCCATAAAGAGGTCCCATCTGAACCTGAAGATCTAGCCCGAACCATGGAACAGACCCTGAGCGCAAACGCCCTTTCGATGATCGACCGGTACATACATTTCCGGTTCGGGTCGGCGGTCTGCTCCGTGCCATATTTCAATAACAAGACCGTGAGGGCGAGGGCGGCTCTGCGCGCCACGATAGGAAAAGGCAGCCCGCAGGACATCCTCAGCGAGCTGGAGAGCGTGGCCGTCAAGCTGCACGCAGACAGGGATGCGCTCGCCGACGAGACGCTCAAGAAGATCCTGGCGGACAGCGGGCTTGGCGTGGACTGCTCGGCGTTCGCCTTCTATGTCTTGGCGGCCGAGGCCGAAGCGCGCGGCTATGGCAAGCTCGAGAGGCATATCCATTTCGTGAATTGCACGGGCTTGGTCGGCAAGGTGCGATGCTCGCTCCGGCCGGTAGAGAATTGCGACGTGGCCACCTTGGCTGACGACCGTAACAGCCGGATCGTGACGCTGGACGGCGTCCAGCCCGGCGATTTCATCTCTATGCTGAACGACGGCGAGGAAAAAGAGCGCGACCATATCCTGGTCGTCGATCGAGTCGGCTATGAGGGCGCTGCGCGGCCGGCGAAGATCCACTATTCTCACGCGGTCGCCTACCCTGAAGACGGCGTTTACGGCACAGGCGTGAGGCAGGGCGTCATCGAGCTGAATAGCGCCCAGGGCGGCGCTGGGAGCGATACAGGGAGTGTCACAGGGAGCGGCGACGTGAGTGGTGCAGGGAGCGGCGCTGCGGATCACGCGCGGTCTCTCACAGAGGCTTTGTGGTCTGAGAATGGCTCGGTCAAGGGCGCCGAGCGCCTCTTCGAGCGCGCCAAGAAATCGAAAACGGAGATCAGGCGGCTCAATCTATTCGAAGATATAAAAAATGATAAGTGATAGGCTGAGCGGAGAGCGGTGAGAGCGCCGCGGGTAGAGAGCCTTATATCGCGGGTAGAGAGCCTCATATATAGATCCTATCGAAACGTCGATCTGGTCGCTCGTGTGTTGTAATTTTTCCGCGGGACGGCTCAACTAAGCCGTTGATTTTGTCATTGAAATGGATTTCCGTAAATGAAAAGACCTACCGATTCCAAGGACTTCGAACTACATCGAGAACTTCATGGGCGTGCTGGAACAAAGGCTGAAATCGTGCGCTGTCGCATCTTCGGTCGCTGTCATGAATGGATCGCGGCAGCCTGGCAAGCTAAGATCTCTTCTTGAGATGAAGCCCTGTAAGTGCTATCGTTTAGCGCAATGATCACGATCCTGCAAGGCACGGCAGATTTGGCCAACATCATGACTTTCGTCCTCCTGGGAGCTGCCGTGGCGTTCATCTGGGCGCCTCTCCTTTCCAGGATCCTCTACCGCCTCAACGTCGTCAAAGGCGCCAAGATCGAGCTCCAGACCCTCGGTTCGCACGTCTACAAAGCCACGACTCCGGTCATGGGCGGCCTTCTGGTCATCCTCACTGTCGCCATCATCGCCTACATCCTCGACTGGAACAGGAGCTTCACCTGGGTGCCTGTGGGCGTGATGCTCCTTTCGGCCGGCTTGGGGGCGATCGACGACCTCATGAACATCTACGGCACGGAAAGGCGCTCGCGCAAGCTCGCCCATCAGCTGGTCCTCATCCGCGTCCACAAAGACCTCCGGATGCGGATCTGGTACGCCCTCACCCTGCCTTGGGCCGCCTTCAAGCGCATGTCGGTCTGGTTCGGCTCGCGGACTTCGCGCGGCGTCTTCGTCCACGAGAAGCTCCTCCTCCAATTCATCGCCGGCGTCCTCACCGCCTGGTGGATATATTCCAAGCTCGGGCCGGCGTGGCACTTCGTGTATTTCCCATTCGACTATAGCTGGAATGCCGGCATCCTGATCGTGCCGATCATCGTCCTCATCGTCATGTTCACGGCCAATGCGGTGAACATCGCCGACGGGATGGACGGCCTGGCCGGCGGATCGCTCATCATCACTTTCTCCGCCCTGACGCTCCTCTCATGGATAAACGGTTTCGGCGAAGTGGCCATCCTCAACGCCACGACCGTGGGCGCCCTCATCGCCTACACTTATTTCAATATCAAGCCCGCCCGCTTCATGATGGGCGACGTCGGCAGCCTCGGCCTAGGGGCGCTGCTCGCCGTCAACACCATGGCCATTGGCGAGACGGCGTCGCTCCCATTCTTGGGCTTCATCTTCTATCTCGAAGCCATCACCGTCATCATCCAGGTCCTTTCACGCTACATCCTCGGACGGAAGGTCTTCAAGATGGCGCCCCTCCACCATCATTTCGAGCTCAAGGGCTGGAGCGAAGAGAAGACGGTCATGAGGTTCTGGGTGCTGCACTTCCTCTTCGTGGTGTTCGGGTTCTGGCTGGCGCTGCACTAGAATCTAGTATTTGGTACTTGGTATTTAGTATATAGTATAGCTGCGATGCGACCATACCAGATACCAGATACTAAATACCAAATACTTATGAAATACTTACATTGGGACCAAAAAACGATCACCGACTTCTCCGACACGGCCGTCAGCGAGATGTATGAAAAAGGCTACGTTTTCACGCGGCTGGGCAAGGGCGTGATGCATCAGACGCGCTCGGTCAGGATAGATCTCTCGAAGTTCGAGCTGTCGAGCGAGAATAGGCGCATCCTCAAGAAGGTCCCCGGCGTCATGCTTTCCGAACGGAAAGCGCCGGTCGCCGACTACGACTTCCGCCTGGGCAAGATGGCCAAGGATTTCTATGACACGAAATTCGGCCCAGGCATCATGAGCGCGCAGAAAGTGAAGGAGATGCTGACCGACGCATCGAAGAGCAATTTCAATCTCATGCTGGATTTTTCGGATCCCGAAGGTCATGCCATCTGCTATGCCGGTCCGGCGATGCTGCATTATTCTTACCCCTTCTATCCCCTGGGGTCGTCGCCGAAAGACATGGGGCTAGGCATGATGACCAAGGCCGCCGAATGGGCGCGGAGCAGCGGGAAGCGGCATATCTACCTCGGCTCGCTCCAGCGGCCTTCCGATACATACAAGCTGCAATTCTCTGGCCTAGAATGGTTCGACGGCAAGGCTTGGCAGACCGATCTGGACGCCGTCAAAAAGATCCTTTCGGCCTTATCGACTTCATAGACTTTAAGACTTTATGACTTTATGACTTCATAATCTTCCTGCTTTCACCATGACTCTCCCCAAACACATCCATGTGATCGGCATCTGCGGCGTCGCCATGAGCGCGCTCGCCATCGCTTTCCATAAGCGCGGCGTCAAAGTGACCGGAAGCGACAAAGGCTTCTTCCCGCCCGTCTCGACCGAGCTCGAGAAGCATAGCATCCCCTTCTACGCCGGCTGGCATCCGGAGAAGATGTCCGACCCGGCTGAGGGCGGCCTTCCAGACCTCGTGATAGTCGGCACAGCTTCCGGCACCCACAATCCCGAGGCTCTCCTGGCCAAAGAGAAAGGCATCCTGGCTCTCTCGTACCCGGAAGCCATCGGCCGCTATTTCGCCAGGAAGGAATCGATCGTCTGCTGCGGCACTTGGGGCAAGACCTCTTCGGCGGCGATGCTCTCATTCATCATGACTGAAGCCGGCTTCGACCCGAGCTATATGTTCGGCGGCGTCTCCCTGTCGCACGAAGCCTCGGCCAAGCTGACGGATTCCGGTTTGAGCATCTTCGAGGGCGACGAGTACAAGAGCTCGCCCACTGATCCCCGCGCGAAGTTCTTCCACTACAAGCCCACCCGCGTCCTCCTCTCGGCCGTCTCCTGGGACCATGCCGACCTCTATCCGACCGAGGCGGCGTATTTCGAGGCCTTCAAGAAGCTCATGGCGATCCTGCCGGAAGACGGCTCGGTCATCGCCTGCGCGGACAATGAAGGCGCCATGAAGATCGTCAGCGCATATGGCGGCAAGAAGATCTCTTACGGACGCGCCCGTCCAACGCCAACGCTGGATTACGAGTACAAGGACGTCAGCCAATCTAGAGACGGGCTCAAGCTCACGATCGTGCACGGCGGGAAGGCTTTCAAGATCAAGTCCCCGATGCTCGGCCTGTACCAAGCGGAGAACATCTGCGGCTGTTTCGCCATGGCGAGCGAGCTCGGCGCTGCGCCGGATCGGATAGCAGACGCCTTGACCAGATTCAAAGGCCTGAAGCGCCGCCTCGAGAAGCGCTTGGATGAGCGCGACACCGGCCGGAATGTGGCGGTCATAGACGATATCGCCCATTCGCCTGAGAAGGCCGCGTCGGTCCTGCATGCATTGAAGTCGATATACCCAGGCAGAGTGATCGCCGTATTCGAGCCGAATACCGGAGGCCGCCGGCGAGAAGCCATAGCCAAGTACGATGGCGCATTCGCATCCGCGGACGAGGTCGTCATCCCCAAGCTCACCAAGCTGAAGATGGCGGAAAACGAAGCGGACAGGCCCATCGAAGGCCAGGAATTGGCGGGCATCATAAAGAAGACGCACGCGAACGCATCATATATAGAGGACGACCAGGAGCTAGTGGAGCACCTCGTCGAAAACGCCAAGAGCGGCGACGTGATCGCCTTCCTCGGCTCGCACGGATTCAGAGGAATGATAGAGGAGTCTATAAAGTCCATAAAGTCGTAAAGTCTATAAAGTCCATAAAGTCCTTAAAGTCGGAAAGTCAGACTTTATGGACTTTCGACTTTCAGACTTTCGACTATTTCCCCTCATCGACAACCTCTGTCTTGATGTTCCCCTGCTCGATGCCTTTGACAAGAAGGGTCATGCCGCAATGGTTGCATTCGATGACCATTCCGGGCGCGATATTGGGATAGCGCGAAAGGTCTATGGTGTTCTTGCATTCTGGGCAGACACAAAGAGACTCCGCTGATTCTGAACGTTTTTCTATCATGCTTCCAATGCTACTAGAAATGAGCTAGCATGACAATGTTCACAATATGGCCATATGATCACGCTACATGAACCATACCCGGCGCTAGGAAAGGCCATCGGCTTTCCGGCGCTGTATTTCAAGCGCGAAGACACGCACCCTTATGGCTCCCATAAGGGTCGCTCGATCCCCGTGATGATCGATTATCACCGCGAATCCGGCAAGGACAGATTCGCCATAACAGGCTCGGGCAATGCCGCTCTGGCGGCGGCCCTCCATGTCCAAAAGCTCGATTCAGACGGCGGCGTGCGCTCGGCCGTCGAGGGACCGCTCGAACTGGACATATTCGTCGGCCAGCATGCGGCAAAGCACAAGACAGACAAGCTCAAGAAGATCGCCCAAGAGAGCGGCGGCCGCATCAGGCTGTCCGTGAAGGAACGCCCGCTCCAAGCGCTCATGCAGGCCGTCCAGGAAGGCGCTCAGAGCTTGAGGCAGTCTACGGACGACACGGCCCTTCTCGGCTACAAAGAGCTCGCTGAAGAGCTGAACGAGATCGTCGGCCTTGGAGCCGTATTCATCGGCGCTTCTTCTGGGACGACGGCCCAGGCCTTGGCCCAATTCTTCGCCTCTTCCCCCGAGCATAGAGAAGCGCGCGTCTCGCAGACGATCCCTCCGACCAAAGCCGTGAAGAAAGGCCTGACGAAGCAGGTCCAGGTGCATATCGTCCAGACCTCTTCGTGCCATCCCATGTCCGATGCGTTCGAGGGATATGACGGGCCGGACGAGCCATCCGTCGCTGACGCGATCATAGACAAAACAGCCGTCCGAAAGCCGGCGCTCGTGCCTCTGATCGAGAGATCAGGCGGCCACGGCTGGACCGTGTCGAATGACGACATCGCTGCGGCGCAAGAGCTCGCCAAGAAGCACACCGGCCTTTCGATCTCTACGAACAGCGCCCTTTCCGTAGCCGGCGCCATGCAAGCCGCCTACCGCGGATGGGAGATAGATGGGGCGGTGGTGTGCATTCTGGGGGGAGATTAGAGGGGGGAGAGTAGAGATTAGATATTAGAGATTAGATATTAGAGGGAGCGGACGGCTTTTACGAATCTCTCTCCCCTTTCTTTGCGAGAAGCCGCCAAACCGATGGCCGGGAAGCCGGGGCTGAACAGGACCCGGTCGCCTTTCTTGGCGTTCTCCATCGCCAGACGCGCGGCCTCTTCTATGGACGGAGCCGAGATGACCTGGATGCCTTCGAGAGCGTGCAGGCGCTGCCTTTCCTTCGCTGTCCCGCTGCCAGGCAAGAGGACGATCGTGCCGACCCGGTCGGCGAGAGCCGGGTAGAGCAGGCGGTAATCATGGGAGCCGTCAGCCCCGCCGAGGACGAGGATGACATTCTTTTGCGGGTCTTCAGACGAGAGCAGCTCGAGAGCCCTGATGGTCGAGTTCGGATTGACCGAGGCCGAATCGTTGTAGAATCCCACGCCCTTGACCTTCTTTATGGCCTGCAGCCGGCCTGGCAGAGGCTTCCATTTGGCGAGGAGGCGATGCGCCAGCTCGTCATCCACTTTGAAAAGCCGCGCCGCCTGCAAGACCAGGGCGGCGTTCTCCCTGTTATGGCTCTGCGCTCCGCCTGAAAGGTTCGGCAGGTCCCATTCCGGCGGGATGATGGACGCCTTGGTCCGGAGCATCTTGGCCCGCGGCAGATCCTTGTATCGGCGCGTCGCGTCGATCACCTCGTCGGAGGCGATGATGAAGTTGTTGTACGTCTGGAATTCCAGGATCTCGAATGGCGAAGAATCATAGCACCCGGGGCCAGGCACGGTCGTGAACACAGCCACTTGCGGGCTGATGCGGATAGAATGGAGCTCGCGCATCATCTCTCCTGTGATGCGCATGAGCACCAGATCGCCATTCTTGGCCTTCTTCAGCTTGGAGATGATGCCCTCGCCCGACTCGGGGTCGATGACGAAGAATCCCTGGCCTTCGGCCTTGCAGATCGATTCGAGCATCGGGGAGAGCATGGAGACGACGGTGGACTTGCCGCTGTCTCCCATGACTCCAATCACCGTGACTGGCGGCGCCTTCTTGAAGAAGAAGGTCTCCGGATACTCGACGGGGACGCCCTTCTCGAGCACCGCTTTGAGGAAGCTCGAGTCCCGCGGATATTCATGCGAGAGGATGATGAGGTCGTTGTCCGGAAGGTCGTCGGCGGGAATGGATCCGCAGACATAATTCGCCAAGCCTTCGGAGCGCAAGAATATGAGCTGGCTCTTCAGGCGCGCCTCGCTCTTGAGATCGTAGATGCTGACCCAGGCGCCCGCCTTTATCATGGATTCCGCATCTTCGGCCATCTCGCCATGGGGACCGAGGCCTATGATCGCGACCCTTTTTCCCTTCCAGAATTCGCGCGCCGTCATGAAAGTGAGTATACAGCAACGCGCGCGCAGCGCCAATCAGAGGCCGGTCCTGGACATGAATCCTTTTATCTTGATCATCTCCTGGAGCATGGCCTGGAGGCGGACCGTCTCCCCTGGATCCGTATCGATCCCGACCACGAAGTACGACAGCCTCTTCATGAAGACGCGATAGAGGTCGTCGAAATATCTCTCGAGCACCTTCTGCTTGCCCGGTCCGGCCGCTTCGGGCCTGGGCTGGCATCCGTCGGCGCCGCGGCAAGCTGGGCCTTCGAAGAGCTGCAGCACTTCGATGGGCCTCTTCAAGCCTTCATATGTGAGCGCGAAACCTGAAAGCACCCCCTCGAGCGAGGGCGACAATATGCGGTAATCTCCTGTCATTTCCGCTAATAATTGGCTTTTATGCTAGTGAACCCGTCTTTCGCGATGATGACGTGATCGAGTATCGGGATGCCCAGGATCTTCCCTGCCTGGACAAGCTGCTCGGTCATTTTAACATCCGCTTCGGATGGCGCAAGCTCGCCGCCGGGATGGTTGTGGGCGAGGATGACGGCCACGGCCATGAGGTCGATAGCCGGGTTGAAGACGTCGCGCGGCGTGATCATGTGAGAATCGACTGTGCCGATCGAAAGGACCTGGTCCTTGAGGATGCGGCCGTGGACATTGAGGTAGAGCGCGCGGAGATGCTCCTTCGGGAGATTGCGCATGTCGGCCAGGTATTCGTATACGTCCTTGGCGCTCTTGATGGTCGGCGAGGCGGTCTTGCTCTTGTCGAAGGTCCGACGGCCGATCTCCCCGACTGCCACGATCTGGCAGGCTTTGGCTATAGGGATGCCGAGATCCTCCGACAGCTTCGCCGGGTCCCTCTCTTCGAATATGCTCTTCTCGCCGTAAGCCTTGACGATGCGCTCCGTCATCTCGACGACGCTCTCCTTGCTGGTCCCGGTGATGAGAAGGAGGATGGCGAGCTCGCGCGTGGAAAGAGCCTCCGGGCCATGGGCCAGGAGCTTCTCGCGCGGGCGTTCGGAAGCAGGCGTCTCTTTGAGGATGCCGCGATAGCCAGAAAAGCTCTTGCCGTTGTATGTCAGCTTAGAAGCGGACGAAAGATAGTAAGGGGATTCGATCGAATATGATGCGGCCATGCCATGATTGTACCATAACGTGTCAAAGCGTCTCGACGAGGATGAAGTTGGTCTCCTTGGCCGAGCCGAACGGCATGCCGGCGGCGATGACGACCTTGCTTCCCTTCCTGGCGAGCTTGTTGTCGAGAGCCGTCCGGCGGACGATCTCCATGATCTCGTCGACGGTCTTGAACGTGGGCGCGACCATAGGATAAGCGCCGTAGGTCACTGCCAGCTTGGCGATATTATCGGGCGCATCGGAGAGGGCTAGGATCTGCTCGGCAGGGCGGTAGCGGGCGATCATCCGGGCGGTCCGGCCGGAACGGGTCAGCGCGACGATGAGCTTGGCGCCAACGCTCTGGGCGGCGCGGACGGCGGATCGAGAGACGACGTCTGTGACGCCATGGTCGGTGTCATATTCGCGGATCTTGCCTGGCGTTCCGGATTCGGCCTCTACGGTGTTGGCGACTTTGGACATCATCTCGACTGCCTGGACTGGATAGTCTCCCAAGGTCGTCTCTTCGGACAGCATGATGGCATCCGTGCCGTCGATGATGGCGTTGGCTATGTCGGAGACTTCAGCGCGGGTGGGCACTGGGTTGCGGATCATCGATTCGAGCATCTGCGTGGCCGTGATGACCGGCTTGCCGGCGGCATTGCACTTCTTTATGAGCGCCTTCTGGGTGAGCGGCACCTCTTCGGTCGGGATCTCGATGGCGAGGTCGCCGCGGGCCACCATGATGCCGTCAGCGGCGGCTATGATCTCGTCTATGCAAGCCACGGCCTGGGGAGTCTCGATCTTGGCGATGATATGGGCCTTCGATCCGGCTTTGTCGAGGAGGCCTCGGAGCTCGGCGATGTCTGAAGCCCTGCGCACGAATGAGAGCGCCACGAAATCGACTTTGTTCTTCAGGCCGAATTCCAAGTCTTTCCGGTCTTTTTCGGTGATCGAGCTCACGGAGAGGTTGGCGCCCGGGACATTGACGCCCTTGTAGCCGGCCAGCTCGCCGCCGACTATGACCTTGGTCCGGATGTCGTTGCCTTTGACCTCGAGGACTTCGAGCTTCCTGGTGCCGTCGCGGAGCATGATCATGTGGCCGGGAGCGACTTCTCGAGGGAGCTGGGGGTAGTTGACGCTCACCCGGGTCTCGTCTCCTTCGCACGGATCAGCGGTGAGAGTGAATCCCTGCCCTTCCTTGAGGACTATCTTGCCTGACTTGAAGGTGCCGATGCGGATCTTGGGGCCGCAGAGATCCTGGAGGATGGCGACGACTTTGCCGGACTTCTTGGAGACGGCGCGGATGTTGTCGACGCGCTTTTGGTGCTCGGCGAAATCGCCGTGAGAGAAGTTCAAGCGGATGACATTCATGCCGGCGTCGACGAGCTTGGCGAGCATCTCGGCGCTCTCAGTGGCGGGACCGATCGTGCAGACTATCTTTGTCTTTTTTCCCAGAGTCATGTGGTTTTTTCAGAGCCGAGCTTGATGAGGCCAGCTCGATAAAAAGCTTAATAAATAAAAACGGCGGGGGCCGTCGATGGATCAATCTTAGCATTTTATTCTGGCGGCAGCAACGGCGTCGACGGCGTCGACGACGTCGACCAAAAGACATTCAGACATTCAGCCACAGTTCGGCACACATTCAGCCACAGTTCGGCGCATAAACTGCTGAACGGCCGTACGCTCAACCGGCTCTAGCGCAATGCTTTTTTCATTTACGGAAATCCATTTCCATGACAAAATCAACGGCTTAGTTGAGCCGTCCCGCAGAAAAATTACAACACACGAGGGACCAGATCGACGTTTCGATCAGATCTATATATGAGGCTCTCTACCCTCGGCGCTCTCACTGCTCTCGCTGCTCTCGGCTCTATTTTACTGGAGGAGCAATGAATGCTCTCTCGAAGCAATGATGTCCAGCAGGATGACGCCAATCTAGATTTCCTCCTAGATCTCCTCCGCTATCGTCAGTGCTGAAATCCGCGCACACCTCGAACGTGGTGCTGCTCGTCACCGAATACCCATACGGCGCCGCGGTCTCTGGATCGACCGGCGCCTTATACCCGTATGGCTGAGCGTTTGGCTGGCCGTATTGCCCCGCAGCGAGCGCTTGCAGGTTTGGCGGCAGAGATCCGGCCCTCTGCGCATATGCCATTATCTCGTTCTGCAGATTCTGCAGGTCAGCGATCCTCTGAGCGTCGAACCTCTCCGCCCTCTGCTGGCCCGGCGAACCCACGATGAGGAAGCCGCCGACGATCGCCGCCAGGATGAGCACGGCTCCCGTCCAAGCCAGGGCGACAAGCCACTTCCGGGCGCCGCCATTCCGCGCGCTCCCATTCTCGGCGAGGATGCCATTCCGCGCGCTCCCATTCTTGGACAGGATGTAATAAGAGAATATGACCGCGCATACGACGAGGATGACCAGGACCTTGAGGACGAACCTGGCCGTGATCTCGCCATTGAGATAAGTGTTGATGAGATAGACCAGATCGCCGGCGATGGTCGCGCCGGTAAGGAAGAGGGTAAGATAGATCCTCCATCGGCGGACGCCGACTTCCCTTTTTTCCGGCATGCGCTGTATGTCGCGGCCTATCGCCCATTCGATGGCATAGAGGACCGGAACAAGGACGATGAGCATCGAGATCGGCCAGATGACGGAGCCGGCGTTCCAGTAGGGATTGAGGGCGTCGGGAAAGAGCTTGTTCAAGATCGTGAAGGCTAGGTTGATGAGAGCGATAGCGCCAGCGTACAGGGCTATAGTCGCCCCAAGATGGAGGAAGAAGTCTTTTGGAGAGGCCTTGACCATGCTCGGATTATACCAACACGCCCGCGGCCATGCTCGCCAGAGCTGTGGATGACTGCTGCGCATCGGCGCGGTACAATACGCGCGTGAAGATAAGGAATCTCGAGGAGCTGGCGACAACGCCAGCGCGTAAGGACGCATTGCTCATAGCCGAAGCCGGCCTGCGGTCGATCGACACCGCCGCTGTCCTAGACAGGATATTGAAGATCGAGGGCGACAGGCTCCATATCGGCAACAAGTCATATCCGCTCGAGCGCGGCGGCCGCCTGATCGCCATCCTGGTGGGCAAATGCGCCGCGGAAGGAGCGGCCGTATTCGACCGCATCCTCGGCGGACGCATCGATTCCGGGGCAGCCCTCGGCGTTGGCCCGGGAAAGGACGCCGGGAATATACGGTACTACCAAGGCACGCATCCGATGCCGTCGCCCGATAACGTGAAAGGCACCGGCGCGCTCTTGAAAGAGCTCCACGGCCTCACCGCCAACGACACGGTCCTTTTCCTCATATCCGGCGGCGGATCGACTCTTCTGGTCCAGCCTCCTTGCGTGGCCGAGCGCATGGACGAGCTCGTCGCCAAGGAAGCCGCGGCTTTGAAAGGCCTATTCAAGAGCGGCGCTTCGATCCAGGAGATAAACACGCTGCGCAAGCACATGTCGCTCGCCAGAGGCGGATTCTTGGCCGCAGCTGCCCATCCGGCTAGAGCCATCTCCATCATCTTCTCGGATGTGCCAGGCAACGACCTGGAATTCATCGCCTCTGGCCCGACGGTCAAGGATCTGACCACCGTCAAAGACGCCGAGGATATCATGCGGCGATATGGATTGGATCTGGACAAGGAATGCCTGACGGAAACGCCTAAGGACGATGAATTCTTCTCTCGTGCGAGCAATGTGCTGGCCCTCTCCAATGCCACGGCCCTCAACGCCATGAAGGAAAAAGCCATCGAGCTCGGATACTCGGCCGTCATACAGAATTCGTGCCTGACAGGCGAAGCCTCCGAAGTCGGTCCGGCTCTGGCCGCCGATATCGATTCGGCCGCTCCGGGAACCGTCATCCTCTACTGCGGCGAGACCACGGTGACGATAGACGGCAAGGGCGGCAAAGGCGGCCGCAACCAGCAAGTCGCGCTTTCGGCTCTGCCGCATGTCAAAAGCGGCCGGCTCGTGATCTCGCTCGCCTCAGACGGCCGCGACAATGGGCCACATGCCGGAGCGATCGCCGACGCGAACGTGCTCGAGGTAGCCCGGTCGAAAAAGCTCGACCTTGCCGATTTCGCCGCTAGGAACGATTCGTCGACTTTCTTCGAGACGCTCGGTGACGGCCTCATCGAAACTGGAGATACTGGATCGAACGTATCGGACCTCTTGATGGCGCTGGCGGAGAAGAAATAAGTGAAAAATTAAATATTAAAAATGAAAAATTAAATATTAAAAATAAAAAATTAAATATTAAAAATAAAAAATGAAAAATGAAACATGAGAGATGGGGCAGATAAAAGCGGGTCGAAGGCAGAATTCAAAAAACGCCTATATTCTTGGGTCTTAAAAACCGTGAGATTCGCAAGCAAATTAAAAAAAGATGCGGCATCTGATATAATAAGCAGACAATTGCTGCGGAGCGGTACGAGCATTCTGGCGAATTATGTAGAGGGGCTTTCCGCAAGCTCCAGAAAAGATCTGATAAATTTTTTCTCCTATTCGCTGAAGTCTGCGAACGAATCGAAAGTCTGGATCGCTCTTTTGAGAGACACGGGAAAGGGGGACCCTAAAGAAGCCTCGTGGCTTTTGAAGGAGCTGACGGAGATCTCCAAGATATTCGCATCGAGCCTGCTGACGCTCAAAGGAAAACGCCGACCGCATGATATTTAATTTTTTATCTTTAATTTTTTATTTTTAATTTTTTATTTTTAATATTTAATATTTAATCTCTTAATCTATGAACCCTCTCACCTTACCCATGGAATCCGTCACGATCGCCGATGTCGGCGAAGTCGGCGGCAAGAATGCATCGCTCGGCGAGATGATCAGGGACCTGAAGGAGAAGGGCGTGCGCGTGCCGTCTGGATTCATCGTCACAGC
>JAGWWT010000066.1 GCA_018970245.1 Patescibacteria group bacterium | reverse complement strand
TTTCCAAACCACTGACCAAAGAACGCATTTTTGGCTGGCACGCCGCTTTGTTTCCTACCGGGCGAAGCGGGATGCACAAAATCACGGTTGGTAAATGGCGCACTCCTGAAGCCGGTGCGATGCAGGTGGTGTCCGGCTATGCTGGGGGCGAAAAGGTTCACTTTGAAGCCCCCGATGCCAAGCGCATAGAAAAGGAAATGAAGACCTTTCTGACGTGGTTTGAAAAGAAATCCGACCTCGATGCCGTACTCAAGGCAGGCATCGCGCATTTGTGGTTTGTGACCATCCACCCTTTTGAAGACGGTAATGGACGCATTGCCCGTGCGATTGGTGATATGGCTTTGGCGCGGGCGGATAACACGACTGATCGTTTCTACAGCCTCTCTGCACAGATCGAGCGCGAACGCAAAGACTATTACGATTTTTTAGAACGTCAGCAAAGAAGCGATATCGACACTACCGACTGGCTTTCATGGTTTTTGGATTGCCTTGGACGCGCCATCGCCAATGCGGAAACAACATTGAGCAAGGTTCTGTTCAAGGCAGAGCTTTGGAAGAAGATTAATCAATCGCCCGTCAATGACCGCCAGCGCAACGTTATCAACCGTATGCTTGAAGACGGATTCGTTGGTTTTATAAACACATCAAAATACGCCAAGATGGCAAAGTGCTCGAACGACACGGCTTTGCGCGATATTCAGGACTTGGTGTCGCGCGGGGTATTTCTGCAAAACGAAGGGGGCGGACGCAATACCAGCTACAGACTTCCTGATCACTTCGCCTAAACCGGAGTCGTTGTAGTTTTATGCCATATTCTTCCGGAACTTTTCTTGCAAATTACGCAAATCCGCGCTACTGAAATCCGAGCAATGGTTAGAGAGGTCGAGCTTATAGAGTTTTAGATATTAGTGCAAAGCAAATAGACAAGCATTGTACCCGCAAGAATTGCAATCAGTATATTGAGAAAGAATGCAAGATTTAGATTCGAGCGTTGAGGGATTTCGATAGGCTTTAGTGTCAGTAGAATATTTTTATATTGCAGCGCCGCAATGAGAGAAAAGGCGCTGTACCCCGTCAGGTCTTGTTAGACAGTTGAGGGCAATTTCATAAGGTGATAGATCTGGCTCGTTAGAGGACCGAAAGGAACGAAGATGAGACAGAAAGACGAGAGCCGGAGCGCGGTGGAAAAGACCGTGCGTGACATCAAGCGCAAGACGCGCCGCCATTTCAGCGCGGAGGACAAAATCCGCATTGTGTTGCAGGGGCTTAGGGGTGAAGAGAGCATCGCGGAGATCTGCCGCCGCGAGGGATTGCACCAGAACTTGTATTACCGGTGGAGCAAGGACTTTCTGGAGGCTGGCAAGAAGCGGCTGAACGGGGACACGGTGCGCGAGGCCGGATCCGACGAGGTGAAGGAGCTGCGCTCTGAATCTGCCCAGTTGAAGGAGGCTCTGGCCGAAGCCCTGCTGGAAAACCGGTTGCTAAAAAAAAGCGTGATCGCGGATGGGGAGAGCGATACATGAGGTACGGCGCATCCGAGAAGCTGGAGATCATCCGCACGGTGGAGCAATCGGTTCTTGGCGTGTCACGCACGTTGCGGCAGATCGGCATTCTGCGGGCGACGTTTTACAACTGGTATGGCCGGTATGTGGAAGGCGGTCTGGACGGGCTTGAGGACAAGAAGCCGTGTCCGGGGCATGTGTGGAACAAAGTGCCGGAAGATGTCGCGGAACAGATGGTGGAGCTTGCCCTTGCCGAGCCTGATCTCTCTCCGCGCGAGCTGGCGGTGCGGTTTACGGAGGACCGGCGGTATTATCTCTCTGAATCCACCGTTTATCGCGTTCTCAAGGAGCGCGGCCTGATCACGTCGCCGGCGTTTATCGTGATGAAGGCGGGCGACAGGTTCCAGAACCCGACCACGGCGGTGAACCAGTTGTGGCAGACGGACTTCACGTACATCAAAATCGTCGGCTGGGGCTGGTATTATCTCTCGACGGTGATGGACGACTACTCGCGCTACATCATCTCCTGGCGCCTGTGCCGGACGATGACGGCGCAGGACGTCTCGGCCACGCTGCGCGATGCGCTCGAAGCGACCGGTCTTGAAAAGGTCAGCGTCCGGCACAGGCCGCGTCTCTTGAGCGACAACGGCCCTTGCTACGTCTCGTCGGAACTCAAGGACTGGCTGAAGGACAACAACGTTCCGCATACGCGCGGCAAGCCTTATCATCCGCAGACGCAAGGCAAGATCGAGCGCTGGCACCGCACGCTCAAAGACCGCATCCTGCTCGAAAACTACTACCTGCCGGGCGACCTTGAACGGCAGCTCCGGGACTTCGTCAACCACTACAACACAAGGAGGTATCATGAAAGCCTGAACAACCTCACGCCTGAATGCGTCTTCACGGGACGGAACATCGCCGTCCTCAAAAAACGCAATCAGATCAAACGTGAAACCATGGCGCTAAGAAAGAAGTTGCACGCCCAACGGCGCGCCGCTTAAAATAGAAACAAGGGAGCCAGATTTACACCTTAGATTCCCGGCCAAACTGTCTGAAATTATCTGACGACGTACAGTTGCGCGCAGGCCGGCACGGTGGCGGTCGCGGCGGTGCCGAGAGCGGTAAGTCCGAACGCGGCCCTTTTCCAGGCGCTGCGCGGATGTCCTTTGTCTGTTTTGTTTTTCATGTTTTTTTCTTTCTATGACGATTAGGGTCAATATATCGATCCATAACATTTTCAGGAAAGCCGAAGGCCGGAATCCATGAAAAAGATCGGAAACTGTACGTCGTCAGATAATTTCAGACAGTTTGGCCGGGAATCTAAGGTGTAA
>JAGWWT010000028.1 GCA_018970245.1 Patescibacteria group bacterium | reverse complement strand
GGCTCAAGAATGACGCGCAAAAGCTGGTCGACGACGCGAACAAGAAGCTCGAAGAGGCTTTCGCCAAGAAAGAGAAGGAGATCCTTAGCTGATGCCTAGCTGATGACAGTCATCATATTCATATTAGTCCTCGCGGTCCTCATATTCGTCCACGAGCTCGGGCATTTCATTTTGGCGCGGGCGAATGGGATACGCGTCGACGCCTTCAAGATCGGCTTCGGGCCGCGCATAGTCCATTGGAAGCGCGGCGAGACCGAATACGGCGTGAACCTCATCCCGTTCGGCGGCTTCGTGAAGATCCACGGCGAAGACCCGTCAGAGAAGCCGGAAGGCGACCCGGACTCGGCCAGGAGCTTCATGAGCAAGAATCGCTGGCGGCAGGCCAGCGTGCTCGTCGCGGGCGTGGCGTTCAACTTTCTTTTCGCATATATCCTCTACGTATACGTGTTCAGCACGGGCGTCACAGCCACGATGGACGGATTCCAGAGATACGCTTCTGATTTCAGCAATGAGCGCATAATGATCACCTATATAGACCCAGGCAGCCCTGCGGAAAAGGCTGGCCTGCAGCTAGGAGACGTCGTCACCTCGGTCGACTCGAAGCCGGTATCCTCCATCGAGCAGATCCAGAACAATATCAATGACAGCAAGGGCGCGCCCATATCGATCGCATATTCCCGCGCGAGAGCGGTCTCGTCGACCACGGTCGCCGCCGTGACCGGGCTCGTCCCCGGCAAATATGCCGTCGGCATAGCCATGGACAATGTCGGCGACCTGAAGCTTCCATTCTTCACATCTGTCTGGGAAGGCCTGCGGTATACCTGGTTCATGATGAGGGATACGGCAGTGGGGCTATACACATTCGTGGCGGGGCTTTTCCAGGGGACGGCGAGCCTGTCTGACGTGGCTGGCCCTGTCGGGATCGCGGGCATCGTCGGCAATGCAGCCGAGCTAGGATTCACATACCTTGTCATGATCACGGCTCTCATCTCGATAAACCTTGGCATCATCAACCTCATTCCATTCCCGGCTCTCGACGGAGGACGCATCCTCTTCGTAGCCTTAGAGGGTGCTTTTCGCCGGCGCATCTCCGCAAAATTCGTCAACGCAGTGAACGCTGTCGGCTTCGTGCTGCTCATGATCTTGATGGTCGCGGTGACCTACAAGGACATAGCGAATCTGATATCTCCAAAATAAAAAACCATCCCCGCAGGAATGGTTAGGACGGAGAAAGACGCTTACGAAAACACGCCGCCGGTAAGTCGCTCGGTCACATAATCGCCATCTTCATCCAGCCAGAGAGTCAATCGAAATTGAGGCTTCTTGTAGCCATTCCTGTAAAAGAGGAAGCTGATCTCGACTCGGCCCGGCCTCAATTCAGGAAGGATCTTGAAGTCGCCGGCCTTGATGACCGATTCGATCCTTGCCGATTTGCGGCTGTACACGAACATCTGCGCGAGGAAATCGGAACCGATCTGTTCTGACCATATCGTGCGGATATCATTATCGCTTGCGATTTCCAAAACCGCGTCCGCAAATTCCGCTATCGACATGACCTTATCAAGAAGCGCATTTTGGATTAGTTCTTTCGCGTGGCACTCCAATGCTAATGCAAATCTGGACAGACCAAGCCTGATTTCGCACATTGAAGGATCGATGAAGGACGTGTACTTCGCTATCTTTGACATGATTCTCCTTTCGGAATGGCTCATTTAGGGCCAGTTTTTTCATATCTCGAGCATCATGAAATGATGACCGAGCACTGCTTGTTATACATTACAATTAGTTGATGTGGTTGTCAATTTGGCGACAAATCACGACACTTCTTGTATCATAGTTCCATGAGACAATCCGCGCTTTTCACCAAGACCCGCCGCGAGGCGCCGAAAGACGAGGTCGCCAAGAATGCCCAGCTCCTCATCCGTGCCGGATACATCCACAAGGAGATGGCTGGAGCGTATTCATTCCTTCCGCTCGGGCTTCGGACGCTGGACAAGATCGTCGGCATCATCCGCGAAGAGATGGACGCGATCGGAGGACAGGAAGTCCATATGACAGCCCTTCAAGACCGCAAGAATTGGGAAGCCACCGGAAGATGGAGCGACGAGGCTGTCGATAATTGGTTCAAGACCAAGCTCAAGAATGGCAACGAGGTCGGGCTCGGCTTCACCCATGAAGAGCCTCTGACGGCGCTCATGCGCGACCACATCCGCTCATTCCGGGACCTGCCTGCCAGCATCTACCAGTTCCAGACCAAATTCCGCAACGAGGAGCGCGCCAAGTCCGGCATCCTGCGCGGACGCGAGTTCTTGATGAAGGATCTCTATTCATTCAATGCCGATCCGAAGGCCCATGAAGCCTTCTATGAAAGAGCCAAGCAGGCATATGTGAAGATATTCGAGCGCGTAGGGTTGGGCGACAGGACGTTCGTCACATTCGCGAGCGGCGGATCCTTCTCGAAATATTCCCATGAGTTCCAGACATTGACGGATGCAGGCGAGGATACTATATACGTCGATCCAAAGAAGAAGATCGCTGTGAATAAGGAAGTGCTCAATGACGAGGTCTTGAAGGATCTAGGCGTCGAGCGGTCAGACCTCAAAGAAGAGAAGGCCGTCGAAGTCGGGAACATCTTCTCGCTCGGCACGCGATTCTCTGATGCGCTCGGCTTGCAGTTCAAGGACGCCGAAGGGAAGTCCAGGCCCGTCATCATGGGCAGCTACGGCATCGGGCCGAGCCGAGTCATGGGAACGATCGCCGAGGTGATGGCGGACGATAAAGGCCTCGTCTGGCCAGAATCCGTCGCCCCGTTCGGCATACACCTCGTCGCCCTTTATGACGAAGCTGGGACGGTGAAGAAAGCAGCCGACGACCTATACGAAAAGCTGACCAAGAATGGAACGGAGGTGCTATATGATGACCGAGAATGCTCGGCAGGAGAGAAATTCTCAGATTCAGATCTCATCGGCATCCCTATGCGATATGTCTTGAGCGAGAAGACCTTGAAAGCCGCTTCGATAGAGAAGAAAGACAGACGGACAGGCAAGGTCGAGATGATCGGCCTGTGAGCGCGAGCCGATGGCGCGGTGATCTATGATCACGGCATAAAAAAGCCGGCTTTCTGCTGCCGGCAAGCTCAGAAGACTGCTACATATAGGGCGGTCGCGAGGAAGATCAAGACGAGCGCCGCCAGGAATGTCGGCCAGATCGCGATATGGTCGTCCCAGTCCCGTTCGAATGACAGCATCCCTTTTATCTTCGCTACTGCTAGGTGCTTGACCACGCAGGCCAATGCTTCGCCGAAGAACAGCAACCAGGCCGCCAAGCATATGACTACCATCGTGCATAGCTCTTTCATGGATATTCCTTTCGGTTATTCCGCTTTTCTGCTTTAAAGCTTAGAATATGCGCAGGCCGGGCGCAATCCTGTGCAATCCACCGGGCGCGATTGCGTCAAAAAATACGGATCAGTCGTACTATATCTATGGAAAATATCCAGTGAATCGCCCGCGATCGGCATAGTTGACGACAAGCACAAATTTGTATTAATATATAAATATGCCTCCGCTAAATAAGCTCACAACAAAAGCTAGAGAGGCGCTCCGACGGGCTCATGAGCTCGCGATCGAGCGCGGCCAGAATCACGTCAATCCCGTGCATCTTCTTTGTGCGCTCATCCTCCAAGAAGAGAGCATGGTGGCATCCATCCTGGACAGGCTGGAGATAGACACGCCCATGCTGACCGATGTCGTCCTCGAACATATCGAATCTCCCGATGGATCGAACGTCCTCTCGCCTTCATATCAGATATACCTGACGCCGGATCTTGCACAGATCCTGGATAATTCCGTCCGCGTAGCCGCAAATCTCAAAGACGAGTTCATCTCGACCGAGCATCTATTCCTGTCGATATTCGACATACCTTGCGTAGCTCGCGACGTCCTCACGCGCTTCAAGATCGAGAAGGATGCCGTAGCCAAGGTGATCGAGGAGCTTAAAGTGAATCCGCCGGCCAAGGACGGCGAGCCAAAGAAATTCCGCACTCTGTACAAATACGCCCGCTCGCTCACCAAGCTGGCCCGCGAGAACAAGCTCGATCCGGTCATCGGGCGCGACAATGAGATCATGCGCATCATCCAGATACTCTCGAGGCGGACAAAGAACAACCCGATCCTCATAGGCGAAGCCGGCGTCGGCAAGACAGCCATAGTCGAAGGCCTTGCTCTGCGCATGGCTCAAGGCGACATCCCCGAGTCTCTCAAGGATAAAGAGCTCGTCTCGCTCGACCTCGGATCGCTCATCGCCGGCACGAAGTATCGCGGAGAATTCGAAGAGCGCCTCAAGAACATCCTCAAGGAAGTCGAGCGGTCCGACGGCAAGATCATCCTTTTCATAGATGAGATACACACGCTGGTCGGAGCCGGCGCTTCAGAAGGCTCGATGGACGCCTCGAACATGCTCAAGCCCGCTCTGGCGCGCGGCGAATTGAGGGCTATCGGCGCTACCACCCTCAAGGAATATCAGAAATATATAGAGAAGGACCCGGCTCTCACGAGGCGCTTCCAGCCGGTCTACGTGAACGAACCGTCCGTCGAGGATGCCATCGCCATCCTGCGCGGCCTCAAGGAGAAATACGAGATGTACCATGGCGTCCACATCACCGATGACGCGATAGTCGCGGCCGTCAATCTCGCCAGCCGCTATATCACCGACAGATTCTTGCCAGACAAGGTCGTCGACCTCATCGACGAAGCTGCCTCATCGCTCAGGATATCGCTTGAGAACATGCCGCCGCAGCTCGAGGAGACGCGCCGCAAGATCATGCGCCTCGAGATCGAGAAGGAGGCCTTGAAGAAAGAGAAGGGCAAGGAAGCCCAGGCCCGTCTGGCCAAGATCGACACGGAGATCGCCGACCTCAAGGAGTCGACGTCCGAGCTCGAGCTCAAATGGAAGAACGAAAAGGAGACCATAGCCGATATCAAGCGGCTGAAGAAGGAGTTGGAGGCCCTCCGCCTCGAAGGCGAGTCTGCCGAAGCCAGGAGCGATCTTTCCAAAGCTGCCGAGATCCGGTACGGCCGCCTGCCGGCATTGGAGAAGGAGCTCGAACAGAAGAACAAGCGCTTGAAGAAGCTCCAGGCTTCGAGGCGCATCCTGAAAGAAGAGATCAATGCCGAAGACATAGCAGCGGTCGTCTCGCGCTGGACCGGCATCCCGATATCGCGCATGCTCGAGTCTGAAGCGGTCAAGCTCACCCGCATGGAGGACGAGCTAAAGAAGCGCATAGTCGGCCAGGATGAGGCGGTCAAGAAGATATCAGACACCATCCGCCGCTCGCGCGCCGGCATCGCCGACCCGAACCGTCCCATCGGCTCATTCATATTCCTCGGCCCGACTGGCGTCGGAAAGACCGAGCTCACTAAAGCCTTGGCTGAATTCCTGTTCAATGACGAGAAGGCCCTGATCCGCGTAGATATGTCCGAATTCATGGAGAAGCATTCGGTATCGAAGCTGATCGGCGCGCCGCCGGGATATGTCGGCTATGACGAATCCGGCGGCTTGACAGAGACGGTAAGGCACCGCCCTTACGCGGTCATCCTGTTCGACGAGATCGAGAAGGCGCACCCTGAGGTGTTCAATGTGCTCCTGCAGGTACTCGACAACGGCCGGCTCACCGATTCCAAGGGCCGCATCGTCAATTTCCGCAACACGGTCATCATCATGACGTCGAACATCGGCGCCCAGCATATCGAGCGCATGGAGAAGCTCGGCTTCCAGCGCAACGTCGAGAATGTCGAGAAGGCGAATTACGATGAAGCCAAGAGCAAGATAAATTCCGCCTTGAAGGATTATTTCAGGCCGGAATTCCTGAACCGCGTCGACGACGTCATCATCTTCGACATCCTTTCGCCCGAAGCCATTCGGAAGATCGTGGAGATCCAGGTTGGAGAGGTCGTCAAGCGCCTGTCCGAGAAGTCCGTCGAGCTTTCGCTGTCCCCGGCTGTCTATGATTATCTGGCCAAGGACGGATACAATCCGCAATATGGAGCCCGACCCCTCAAGCGCCTCATCCAATCGAAGATCCTTACGCCTGTCGCCAATCTCCTCATCTCCCAAGAGGTCGCCAAGGGAGGCAAGATAGTCGTAGACGTCAAGCCGAGCAGCGGCAAGACGGCCGAGCCAGAGCTGTCGTTCGAAGTAAGGAAGAAGCACAAGGGCGAGAGCCCGATCATAGTCAGCGATCTCGTCAGGCAGAAGTAAGCTGTTTTGGACGCATTGGACGCAAAAAAACCGCGCGACTGTAGAAGCCTCGCGGTCAGTACATCCATATTCCTGCTCATATCCCGGTTCATGCGGCTGTTCCGGGCGTCGCCAGCCAATTGAGCCGGCTCTTCCTGACCTGCTTGATTCGCACGCATTTCGGGCAGTAAAGAGCGAATTTGGTGAGGATGCCCTTATCGACGGACTCGGCGCTGCCGATGACCGGGAGCAGAGTGCCGCAGGGCTCGTGGACGATCGTCCAGATGCCTTCGACGCTCAGGGCCGACGGGAGCGCTTCGGCCAGCGACCTTTTCTTCGCCAGAGGCCTGATATCCTTCCTGAGCCGCGTACAGCGATCCAGAAGGAAATAGACCTTCTGATCGATGGTCGGATCGATGCTAGAGTGCCAAGCCGACGGCAGAAACAGGCCGGCATAAGCCTCGCAGATAGCGTCGATCCGCGTCTTGTGCGCTTTCGATCTGGCTTTGAGATATGCATCGACGAGCTCTTCGAAGACCTTGCCATCGAAGCTTTCGGCGATAGGCGCGGGGCGATGCCGGCGAATTGTGCCCGGGATCCAGGAATGGTTGACGTGCCATGCTCTATCTTTCATATGTGCTTTTGGTCCAACCTACCATAATCGTTGATTATTTGGCAAAAAAGTGATATCATCCGCCCACTATGTCATCCGCACGCACAGGCGCGCGCGAGACACCTATTGGCGATGATAAGATCGTCGTCAAAGGCGCGCGCACGCACAATCTGAAGAACATCACCGTAGAGATGCCTCGGAACAAGATGGTCGCCATCACCGGCCTATCAGGCTCGGGCAAGTCGTCTTTGGCGTTCGATACCATCTTCGCCGAAGGCCAGCGCCGCTATGTCGAGTCGCTCTCGGCCTATGCCCGCCAATTCTTGCACAAGATGCAGAAACCCGACGTAGATGAGATAACCGGCCTGTCGCCGGCTATTTCCATCGATCAGAAATCGCGCTCCAACAACCCGCGTTCCACTGTGGCTACGATCACTGAGATATACGACTATATGCGCATCCTCTTCGCCCGCGTCGGGAAGCCGCACTGCCTCATCTGCGGACGGCCGATCAGCAGGCTATCCAAGGAGGAGATAATGGAAACGATACTTTCTACCGTGACGAAACAGACCGCCAACGCCAAGAAGGTCTTCGGCGTGGACATAGCCGACGCCAAGGTCAGGATCTATGCGCCGACAGTCGTCGGACGCAAAGGCGAATACTATCAGATGCTATACGACATGCTCGGCAAGGGCTATGACCGCGTGCGCATCGATGGAAAGATACACCGGCTGCGCGACCAGATCATCCTCGAAAAGAACAAAAAGCACGACATCGATATCCTGGTCGATGAGATATATCTCAGCGAATTCACCGCCACGAAGGACGACCCCAAGACAGCTGAGAATGCCAGAGAGAGGCTTTCGGAAGCCCTCGAACGCGCCATCCAGGAAGCTGACGGCCTCATCCGGATCGAATATCCCGGCGAGGAGAAGCTCATGTCCGTGAAGTTCATGTGCCCTTACGACGGCTTCTCGTATCCGGAGGTCGAGCCGCGCCTGTTCTCATTCAACTCTCCTTACGGAGCTTGCCCGTCATGCAACGGGCTCGGGACCGAGACCATCTTCTCCGACAAGCCATGCCCAGTGTGCAAAGGCGCGCGACTCAGGGAAGAAGCCCTCCACGTCCTCATCGACGGCAAGAACATCGTGAACATCACCTCCATGTCCATTGAGAAGGCTGTCGATTACTTCAAGGATATAAAGCTCACCGATGCCGAGAAGGAGATCGCCAAGGTGGTCCTCAAGGAGATCGCCGCCAGGCTCTCATTCATGGTCAATGTCGGCATCGAATACCTGACGCTCGACCGAAGGGCCCACACGCTCTCTGGCGGAGAAGCCCAGCGCATACGCTTGGCATCGCAGCTCGGCTCTGGCCTCGTGGGCGCTCTCTATGTGCTCGACGAGCCGACGATCGGCCTGCATCAGCGCGACAACGACCGCCTCATCAAGACTCTGCTGCACTTGCGCGACCTAGGCAACACCATAATAGTGGTCGAGCACGACGAAGACACCATGCATGCCTCGGACTATATAGTGGATATCGGGCCAGGCGCAGGCATCCACGGCGGCAAGGTCGTGGTCTCCGGCTGGCTCAAAGACCTCCTAGAAGCCAAGACCAACAGATCCGGCTCGCTGACTTTGGCCTATCTCCGAGGAGAAGAGTCCATTCGGAAGCCGATCCGCCGCCGCCAGCCTTCCGGCAAGATCATGGTCAGGAATGGTCGCGTCTTCAATATCAAGGACATGAATGTGGATGTGCATCTCGGATCCCTGAATGTGATCACGGGCGTGTCCGGTTCCGGCAAATCCTCATTCATGTACGAGATACTCTACCGGAATCTGCAGGCCCGCTTGGAATCCAGATTCAGGAGCAATGATACGGTCAACTGCAACGAGTTCCTCGGCGCCGAATATGTCGGCCGCGTCATCCTCATAGACCAGTCGCCGATAGGCAGGACTCCCCGGTCCAATCCCGTCACCTACACTGGCGCTTGGACGCACATCCGAGACTTATTCGCGGCCGAACCGGAAGCGCGCGCCAGGGGCTGGGGGCCTGGCCGATTCTCATTCAACAGGCCTGGCGGCCGTTGCGAGGCCTGCGAAGGCAACGGCGAGATCGCGGTGGAGATGCACTTCCTGCCTACGGTGTATGTCACATGCGACATCTGCGGCGGCAAGCGCTTCACCAAAGAGACGCTCGACATCAAGTATAGGAAGAAGGATATCCACGAAGTGCTCGAGATGACCATAGAAGAAGGCATGAAGTTCTTCGAAGATATACCGGCTGTCGAGGACAGGCTGAAGACCCTTTGGGATGTCGGGCTCGGCTACGTCAAGCTCGGCCAGTCGGCGACGACCCTCTCTGGGGGCGAGGCTCAGCGCGTCAAGATATCATCCGAGCTGTACCGGGCGCATCTTCAGAAGACCATATATCTGCTCGACGAGCCGACAGTCGGCTTGCATTATGAAGACGTCAAAAAGCTCATCGATATCCTCCAAAAATTGGTCGACAAGGGCAATACCGTCGTGGTCATCGAGCATAACCTCGACCTCATCAAGAATGCAGATCACGTCATCGATATAGGCCCCGAAGGCGGCGAGAGGGGAGGCAAGCTTGTGGCGAGCGGGACTCCGGAAGATGTCGCCCGGAATGAGAAGAGCTACACCGGACAGTATCTGAAGAAAGTCCTCAAAAAATAGGCCGAGCCGCCGGAGGATGGAGCATAAAATCCGAGCATAAAAAAACGGGCCGTAGCCCGGGATGAGGAGGGATCACTGGATCTTGCGGCTTCTCCATGAGAGCGACCTCGCATGGTAGATGGCGATCGTAAGTCCCAGAATCATGTAGCCGGCGACGTAAGCCACGGCATATAGAAACCAATTGGCAGGGGATCGCGGGCTCTGGAAGAACGGATTGTGTCTAAGCGCTGTCATCGGCCTCACGGCGGGTCCTTTCTCCTTTTGCATCTATCTCGTGCGCACGCATGTACAGCCTATGCGCGATATAGATGGGCACTGTCACGCAACAGAATCCGCCGACCAAGAGGACGAACAACGCCCATGGTGGAAGCGAACTTATCATAGTTTGCATGAAATCCGCCGTTACAATACTCTAGATAGCATGAGGAGTCAATATCTTAAAAAGCAAGGGCTGCCGGACGCGCCGGGCGTCTACGTATTCCGCGATGCCAAGAAGCGGCCGCTATATATCGGACGGGCCACTTCGCTTCGCGACAGGACCAAAAGCTATTTCGACGCGGATCTCGTGAGGACACGCGGGCTGAGGATCGTGGATATGGTCGCCAAGGCCGCGTCGATCACCTGGCAGGAGACTGGATCCGTGCTGGAAGCCGTCCTACTGGAGAGCGCTCTCATAAAGAGATATCAGCCTTTTTACAATGTTGATGAGCGCGACGATAAGAGCTCTCAATATGTCGTCATAACCGACGAAGATTGGCCCAGGGTGTTCCTCGCTCGAGCCAGAGATTTCGATCACGCAGCCAAGAATGGCGGGCACTCCTACAAGGTAAGGAGCTATTTCGGGCCTTTTCCGGATATCGGCACGATAAAAGCGGCTCTAAAGATCCTGCGGCGCCTTTTCCCATTCAGGGACAAGAAGGCCGACGATCCGCGCCATGAATCCTTCTATCAGGCTATAGGCATGTCGCCGGGAAAGAACGGCGGTGAAGCGCAGAAGGCTTACCGCAGGAGCATCAGATATCTCGAGCTATTCTTCGAAGGCGAAAGCGGCAAGGTCAAGAAGGGGATCGAATCGGACATGAAGAGGAACGCAAAAAAGATGCGCTTCGAGGAGGCGGTTGATGACCGCAAGCTCTTGTATGCCTTAGACCACATAAACGATATCGCCCTCATCAAGCGCGGGCAGAGCAGGCCTACAGGCTTCCGCATCGAGGCTTTCGACGTAGCTCACCTGTCAGGGACGGACGTCGTCGGATCGATGTCGGTCGCGGTGGATGGTCAGGCGGCCAATGACCAGTACCGACGATTCAAGATCAGCCGCGAAGCGAACGATGATCTGGCTGGATTGATCGAGCTGCTTTCCCGGCGCCTGAATCACAGCGAATGGCCCTATCCCGACCTTATAGCCGTCGACGGCGACGAGAGGCACAAGAAGGCCGCGGAAGCCGTCCTTCGGTCGCGGCGCGTCTCGATAGGAGTCGTAGCTGTGGCCAAGGACGATAAGCACAAGGCTTCCAGGCTGATCGGAGACGTCGAGACCATATCCAGGCACAAGGAGGCGATAGTCCTGGCCAACTCTGAGGCGCACAGATTCGCTCTGAGGTATCACCGGTCGCGCAGGTCGAAAAGCCATGCACTTCCGTTTCGCATCCCGCATGCGGTACAATCATCTCATGTCGCATCGAATCCGGGTCGGCGTCCTCCGCGGCGGTCCAAGCAATGAGCATGAAGTCTCTATGGCTTCAGGCGCAGCAGTCCTGGCTGCTTTGCGCGATCGCCTCCATGAGCGCTACGCCGCTCACGATATCGTGATCGATCGCTCCAGCACGTGGTTCGTCGATGGCGTCAAGACCGATCCTGGCGATGCGGCGAAGCGCCTCGATCTGGCTTTCAATGCCTTGCACGGCGCTTACGGTGAAGACGGCAAGCTGCAGGCATTCCTGGAAGCTCACAGGCTGCCATTCACCGGATCAGGCTCGCTCGGATCGGCATTGGGCATGAGCAAGGTCCTTTCCAAGAAGGTATTCAAGGATCACGGCATAAGATCCCCATATTTCATGACGGTCTCGTCTGCGCTCATACATTCGGACCCCGAGGCGGCCGCCCATAGCCTGTTCGAGTCATTCATGATGCCGGCCATAGTGAAGCCGGCTTCTAGCGGATCGTCTGTCGGAGTGACGAAAGTCGCATATTATGACGGCCTGGCGAGCGCCTTGTCCGAGGCAGCCAAACATTCGGATGAAGTGGTCATCGAAGAGTTCATTCCGGGCATCGAGGCGACATGCGGCGTGATCGAGGGATTCAGGGGCAAGGAGCTATACGCATTGCCGCCGATCGAGATCAGGCCAAAATCGTCGTTTTTCGACTATAGCGCAAAATACCAGGGCCTCTCGGAAGAGATCGTACCGGCTTCATTCTCGGCAGACTTGAAGATGGCGGTTGAAAGCTTGGCAGCCAAGATACATCGCGCATTCGGTTTGCGCCATTATTCCAGGTCGGATTTCATCATCCATCCGCGTCGCGGTATATATGCGCTGGAAGTGAACACTCTTCCCGGCCTAACTGGCGAATCGCTCATGCCTAAGGCCTTGCGCGCAGTGGGAAGCGACACAGCGGAATTCGTAGATCATTTGATCGCGCTCGCGCTGGCGATGGCGCGGTGAAGGACGCTATTTGCGAGCAATATAAATAGGCGATCTCCTCCTGACCCTCTACATGTCCTTATGATATCCCTATGCAAATTCGTCGAAAATCTCGACGTTTTTGCATAGGTGTCGATGTGGTATTATAATTCGGACGATTAATGATAGTAAAATCTATAATAGAAAAATTCGGAAAGTCGTATTCAGTCGATGATGACACATATCACATGGGCATACACCATCTCCTCGGTGATGCCATAGCCAGAAGGTTCATTGGTCGTAAAACGTGCCTGGACGCCTGTGCCGGGGCAGGCATGATGGCTATACACCTGGCAAAATATGTTGGTAAGGTCATAGCGATAGATATAAATCCTGCTCATCTTGAACAGGCGAGACGCAACGTTGCCACAGCTTCGGTATCGAATAAAGTCGAGCTTATATCGGGAGACGTCATGGAGATATTGAGGTCGCTCGGCACTATCGATTCGGCTTTTCTCGATCCAGACTGGGCAAAAGAAGGCGACGATAAAGAGAATCATGTGCTCGATCTTTCTGATATGGTACCCCCAGCCGACCGATTATTGGAAAAAATCTTTCGGAAAACCGAGAATGTCTGCCTAAGATTACCGAAATCATTTGATATTGGACTATTAGACGATCTGCCAAAACATGAGACCGAGACCGTCTATCTCGATGGGCACAAGAAGTTTCATTGTGTTTATTTCGGAGACTTGGTCACAAATGCAGAAATGAGCGAACTCGATATAAGCTCATAGGGTCTAACGTCACGCGCAGCAAGTGATCTGGTGGACCCGAGCGGATTCGAACCGCTGACCTCCTCATTGCAAATGAGGCGCTCTACCAACTAAGCTACGGGCCCTTATTTATTTTACCTTCCTTGATTATCCGATCTAGTATCTTCCTGCTCTTGAAATTCTTCAGCTTTGCTTCTGCTCGCCTGGCAAGTAGCATCGTCTCATATTCTTGAAAAAACACAATCATCAATGGACGCTGATGGGATAACGACCTCGTCTGGCCAGAATTATGTTCATTCAGGCGCCGTTTCAGGTCATTCGTGCTTCCTACATAATATCTGCCCGTTTTTTCGCTTTGAAGGATATATAGAAACGGCATACATTAACCGCTGACCTTCCCGATGCACATCGGGGCGCTCTACCAACTAAGCTACGGGCCCGATCGGAAACAGCATACAGCAACTTGCGCTATTGCACCAGAAGCGCCCGTAAAATGGTATAGTAATAGTCCAAAGGTCGACCATTACCAGCGGTTACTTAATGCACAAATACTATGGCCGATCCAAAATGTCCTACATGTGGGCATGAGCATGCCCAGGGAGCCGCTTGCAATGCCGAAGGCTGCAACTGCGGAAAGTAAGCAGTGAAAGCAAAAACCGCCGTCTTGGCGGTTTTTGATAGCCGTTCTAGTTCTATTGAACGGCTTGCGATCACATCTGCGCCGGAGCAGAGGCGGACGTCGAGCAAGTCTTGCAGGCCGACTTGTGGGTGAAGACCAGCCACAAGGCCGAGATGCCGACCAGGATGTAGATGATCGTCGACAGGACGGACCCTGCGCCGAAGATAGCATCGACCAGATTGAAGCCGAGGCCGACCAGGAGCCAGTTGAGGCCGCCGATCACCAAGAGGACGAACGCGATGACATGGATTGCTTTCATGAAATTATGCTTATGCTTTTAATTGCTAAAGGTGCTCACATAAGTATAACAACGCAAAATGCCCGTAAATAGGCGAGTTATGCACAGGCTAGGATCCCCCGAAATGTGCACCCTGCAGGGCTCGAACCTGCGACCTCACCCGTGTGAAGGGTGCGCTCTAGCCAACTGAGCTAAGGGTGCTATTTCAAATCTCAAGATTCCTGGTCGGGCTGCCGGGAGTCGAACCCGGACCGCATCCACCCCATGGATGTATACTACCGCTATACTACAGCCCGGCGGTAGGGAACAGTGTACGGTATTTTTGATGATTTCTCAAATAAATGATATATTCATCTTCGTTCGACTGGGCCTATAGTCTAACGGTACGACGCGTCCATGGCATGGACGAGGCCGGGGTTCGACTCCCCGTAGGTCCACAGCTAGACAAAACTAAATAAACGTGGTATTTTCGATTCAGACATTGAAAATCGCAACGTATGAAAAAAACAGGATATCTGTGTTTTATCATTTTCGTCGGGAAAGATTACCAACCTTTGATGCGTCAGAAAGATCGGCATCTGGTTCGAATCTGGCACGATAGCGCCACTGAGCCGACGCCGCATAAGGGAGACATCTTCAGGCTCCGCTATAAAAGAAAAATCGCGGGGGTATGGGTTAGCGGATACGACATGTTGCTGCGAATCGTTGATCGCGAGATCTACGCGCATGGACCCGAGCTCGACGGCACGTCGGACGGCGGCATCGGCAAATGGCTGACCTTAATGTGCCAACCGATGGCGGCAAGCGGTGGGCTGGCGGGCATTAAGAATGTGCTGTCATATTACCGAATACAGAATCGGCGTTGGCGCGATAACTACAAATTCCGTGTCGCGCCGTCGATTCGGGATTAGTCTGGGCTTGCAAATCTCTTGACCGCTCGCGTTGGGCGGTCTTTTTTGTGGACGAAACCGCAAAAAATTGCTATCCTACGCGTCATCGGGGCGTAGTATAGTGGTAGTATACACGCTTCGGGTGCGTGAGGTCCGA
>JAGWWT010000027.1 GCA_018970245.1 Patescibacteria group bacterium | reverse complement strand
GAAGTCACCGCGGTCGATCTTATCCAAGCTGAGACCGTTCCAGTGTTTCCTAAAGATAGGCTTGCAGGTGTTCCCTCATCGACATATTGAGATGTCCCATTGAAGCTCAATGCCTGCCCGATCTTGCCTTGCGCGGGGCTCGTCGTCGTGGACATACCGATAAGCTGGCCATTGTTGCCATTCCCGGAAAGGTCGCTCGTCTTCCCTGTCGCCCAGTTGGTGTACTTGCCATCGAATGGCCAGTAGCCGACGAGGCCCTGCGAGAGCGTGCTCACGGACGCGGGCGGATTGGCGGACATGGCCACCTTCTCGGAGGAGGAGTTGTAGAGCTGGGCCACCTCGGCAGCGGAGAGCGCGCGGTTGTAGATGCGGACGTCGTCGATGTTCCCTATCATCGTATCCCCTGCACCAGCTACAGAGTCCGTACCTATGAATGAAGAAGCCAGCGGCACAGTGATCGCACCGACGCTATTGGTGCACTGCAATGCGCCGTTGCGGTAAAAGCTGATATTCGTGCCGTCATACACGAAGGTAGCTAACACCCAAGTATTCAGATTCGATGCGGTCGTGCAGGTCGGCCCGCTCAAACCGCCGAGCGTGATATATTCGGAAGTCGAGCGGAGCATCAACCGATTATTGCTGTTGGTCGCCCACAAGGCTCTGTTGGTGTTCGGGAAAGCAGTCACATACATCCATCCTGATACGGTGAGCGGGCCGCTCAGAGAGGGCAAAGTCGAAGGGAGCTGAACGAATCCAGCACCGCCACCCGGCGCTGTCGTCGAGCCGACATTGAAGCCCAAGGCCTGGCCGATCACGCCCGGCTCCGTCGTGGTCGAGGTGAAGTTGACCAAGTGGCCGTCATAGCCATTGCCGCTCGAATCAGCCACATTTTTGGTCATATGCTTGCCATCGAAGGTCCACCAGCCCAGAAGGCCGTCATTGAGCGGCGTCCCCTTGGTCGTCTGCTTTCCGACCGACACCTGGCCGCTCTGATACAGCTGATTGATCTCGGAAGCCGACAGCGCGCGGTTGTAGATGCGGGCATCATCGACAGAGCCGTCAAAGTATTGGCTATTTCCACGTCCTATTGCAGCCAGCACGGTATCTCCATAGCTATTATCAGCGAAGGAAACGCCGACATTTTTACCGTCAAGATATAGCGTATAGGTAGTCCCATTGATCGTCCCCACCACATGATGCCAAGTTCCAATAGGGATGCTTGATTGTGGTATTTTCAACACCGCTGTTCCATGAGTCCCTGTTCCCACAACGAGAACAGTCCCATTAGAACCATCCTCATAAAGTCCCTGCTGTTCTGCACTACTCACATCATCATGAAAGATACCTTCATATTGGCCAGTATAAGAGTTGACATTTATCCAACAAGAATATGTCGCGCTTGTGGAAGAAATCGCAATATTATTGATAGAAACATACTGACTATTGAGATACGAAAATTTCAGCGCCTGCCCGATTTTACCCGATACAGGGCTCGTCGAAGTCGACATCGCGATCATCTGGCCGTTGTTGCCATTGCCGGAGCTGTCGCTCGTCACTCCAGTCGCCCAGTTGGTATTCTTACCGTCCATAGTCCACCAACCGATCAGGCCGGAATAGAGGGTAGAAGGACCATAGGTTGGCGAGGAGCCGAGGGTAGAGGCTTGAGCGGGAGTAGGAATAAGGAATAAGGAGTAAGGAGTAAGGAGGAGCGCAAACAGAAAGAAAAGAGATTTCTGGAAAGCGGACATAGGTACTATTATACCGGCTTTGCTCATATGAGACTATTTGCTTCCTTAATGGTCGAAGGCCCAAAGAACCCTGTTCCCTGCGAGAGACCATATGGTGCCAAGATCTGATTGGCATACGCATTCTGGAATCTGATGAGAGCTCTGAAGGTCGCAGGACCGAAGTAGGTTGTTTCGTGGCCAGAAGAACCCGGACCTGATTGTGAGACAGTAAATCCGTGGGTGTTGAGGAAGATCTGGAGGTTCTTCACATCGTTTCCAATCATTCCAAGCTTGAGCGAGCGGGTGAATTGGGGGAGGGTTGTAGGGTGAGAGGGTTGTAGGGTTGTAGAGGCGCAGGTATTCGAAGGATGAGCTGATTGATATGAAGTGAGAGAGGCTTTCGTTAGTGGACCGAAGTAGCCAGTGATATATTGCCTTTGAAGATATCCGGTGATCACCAAGAATGTCTGCAGATTGATGACCGCTTGGCCGCGCGTACCGATCGTTAGCGAGAGAGCAGAGGCAGGAATGGTTGAAGACGAAGAGGTGCAGGGCTTTGTGGGTGAATTCGTGGCGGGTGAATTGGATGCGCCCGAATTTGCGCCGGTGGTAATCGATGCGCCACCTCCGCCACCCCCACCACCAACCGTGCCACCGCCGCCGACTATGCCACCACCAGCACTTGCTACGGTGACACCTCCACTAGTGGTCGGTGGTGTAGGCGCACTGCCACTGCTGCTAGAAGTCACCGGCGTCGCAGAAGGCGTCGGCGTAGGAGAATCTGTCGGGATCGGCGAAGGAGGATTGTTGTTTATCGGCGTCGAAGAGTACTGATAAGCCCCGATATCCCACGGACCGGTCGAGGGACGGGGTTTTCCGTCCTTGTCGGTACAGAGCGCAGGGATCGAAGAGCAGTATGCGCTAAGGTTGATGCCCTGCCCTCTTGCCAGCGTGTCGTTCGAAGCAAGGTGGAAATCGCCGCCGCTCCTGTCGACGAAGCTCGCTGCTCCGTAAGAAGAATTGGAGTCATATCCGGAGACTCCCAAGCTCTGCAGGGCCGGCTTCCATCCGCTCAATTTGTAATATGAGCCATTCAGATAGAATGGCGTGGTCATGGCGCTGTTGTAGACATTGTTATTGATCTGCAGAGTGGTGTAATCGACAATACCCGTATTGAATAGTACGTTGATCTGATAACCGAACTTGGCGAAATTACCGGATTCGGGATTGCCGTCTATTATATTGTTGAGAATCGTGATATTTGTCCCGACGCCTATGTTGAAGCCAAGATCGCCGCCACCGGATGCCGGCGAATCAACGAAGGTATTATCGAGGATCTTGATATTGCTGAAGGGAGTAGTCGCTCCTTGATCAGTGTGGAAGCTTATCGGCCCCTGGAATGTGTAGATGCTGCCAGTGAAGACGTTGTTGAAGACATTCATTCCTTGGATTATCCCTGCGTCGTCCATATTGGCGACTTGCGGCTGTCCGGTAAAGAGGTTGCCGTAAATGTTCAGATTGTTTTGGTCCGATATAAATACGTTGCTTTTGTTGACGGGGTAACCGAGGGACTCCTCTGATTTCTTCAGTATGTTATTCCTGATGACATTATTGTACTGCATGCTGCCGCCACCTTGGTTAGCGCCACCCTCCAAGAAAATATTATCAGCCGCGATATCGCCGCCCGAGTGCTCGAAATCCACCCCGCTCAAGTCGATCATGTTGCCTTCAATGACAGCGTTGTTCACTCCCCAGCGCACGAAAATACCGTGTCCATTCGTCCACTCGATGGTGTTGTCCGCTATGTCGAAGTTCGCTGGGACCTGATCAGACTGGGCGAGATCCCATCGTCCTCGTATGTAGATCCCGTCCACGGTCAGGTTGTGAATATAATTATCCTTGATAGTTATATTGCCGCTACCAGGAGCCGAACCGCCCCACGTGATGCCGCCCGAATACGCCATTTGATTCACATTGGTGAATGGCTGTGAATTCCGTATCTCAAAGCCATCGACCACCAGCCAGCTATAGCTTCCAAGCGAGACTATCCCGTTGTCCGCGCCCGTCTCGCTGTAGCTCGAATTCGTGCCATCTATGACTGCCCTCGAGCTCGCATCCGGCCACGGCGTGGATAATAGATTGCCTGAAATGTAGGTGATCGGGGATCCAGACGAGCCAGAAGCTTCGGCTGCGATGTATCCGCCGGACGTCGGAAACTGATACACGACACCGCCCTTGAAGGCGATGGTGTCTCCGGGTTCCAAGGCGACCGATTTGGGGTTGCCGATAGCATTAGGGTCTCCTGGAGAATGCTGCCACGCCTGTGAAGGAGAAGTGCCGGAATTGGAATCGCTGCCACCGACATAGTCGATGTAGTAGGTCGTGGGGCCGGTAGATACAGAGTTTTGTGTGCCGGTCGACCCAGTGGAGGCAGAACCAGTCGATCCGGTCGATGTCGTCGAGGTCGATCCTGTCGACGCTGTAGATCCGGTAGATCCCGTCCCTGTCCCCCCGCCCGAGAGGCCGTCATTGTACAAAGTCGCAACCTCTGCGGCAGAAAGAACGCGGTTGTAGACACGGACGTCGTCAATCGACCCATCGAAATACTTCGAGTGGGTGCCCGAGACGGTTCCGATGTCAGCATGGTATGAACTGTCGTCGCCGGCTGTGCCGGAGCTAGAATTCAAGCTGCCATTAGCACATGGAACTCCATTTACATATCCAGTGACTGCGGCACCGGTACCGACGATCCCATTCCAGGTCACGCTCACCAGGCTCCATCTATTTGCAAAGACCGCGTTATTGCATTTGTAGTTGACATTCACGCCAGTGGCTTGGACACTGAAATCAAAATTGTCTCCTCCGGAGTAGTAGTTCTCCAGATAGAAGGTCTTGCCGTGCTTATCGAATATCGTTTGAGAGGCGTTTATAGCGCTTGGGTAAACCCAGGCGGAATAGGTCAGAGGGCCCATGTTATTCAGTGAAGACGAAGGAGGCGCGTCGACGTACTGGGTTGAGCCGTTGAATGAGAGCGCACCACCGATCTGACCCGTCGTCCACGTCGGCAGCGCCGATCCTGTGAGCGTTCCACTGTTGCCGCTCCCGCTCGAATCCGCCGCCGTCGTGCCGCTTCCCTCGTCGAACTTCCACCAGCCGACAAGGCCGCAGGTTAGGTCGCCGGTGGTGCAGGAAGAGCCGGAGACCTGGGCGAGTTGGCTTTGCGGCGAGAGCGGCGCCAATCGCGAGAGCGGATTGACGGGCACTTGATTTGGCGTGAGATCGGAGCCGACGATGTATGCCAGCCACGCGCCGCCAAGAAGAAGGACTGCAAGAAGGAATGCCGGCGATGTGTGAGGTGAATGCTTCATAGTTGTCAGATGGCCAAGTAGTTGTCCGCCGCAAAGAGATACTGTTCGATGAAGATCTTCTTCATCGGCGCGAGGGCCGCGAGCTCGTAAAACGCGAGGACTGCTTCGCGGTATGCATCTTCGTCGACGCTCCGGTACGACAATGGCGCCTTCCCCGAAGACAGGAGTATGGCGTTAGCGATGAGGCGCGATGTCCGCTTGTTGCCGTCTTCGAACGGCTGGATGTAGCCGATGCCGACTAGGGCGAGCAGGGCTTTTCCATACGCCGAAGGGATGCGGCGCACGGCCGAAAAGAGCTCATCCATGGCTTCACGGATCTGATGCTCGTTCTCGAGCGGTCGATACTTCGAACCGGTGATGCCGACGGCCCCCTTGCGATACCCGCGTCCGACGCCGAGGTCTTTGACGAGCATGGCATGGACTTCTTCGACGAGCGGACGGCTGATGTCGGCGAACTGCTGCCGGTGCTTGACGATGAATTCAAAAGCGGCCTTGTGGTTGAGGATCATCGCCGCCTCGTCGCCGGCCTTTCCGGGCACGCTGATGCCTTCCTTGATGAGCCGCTCGGTGTCCAGCAAGGAATAGGTGTTGCCCTCGATCTTCGATGATTTCCACGAGAGCTCGATCACGAAGCGTTCGCTCTCCTTGTGCACGATCGTTTCCGAGACGCCGCGGCTCTTCTGCTGGAAGCGTTCTGTAGCGTGGTCGAGCTTTGCGATCTCGGCCTCATCGAAGATATCGGCGACGATGGCCGGCCAAAGGCCGAAGTCGTATCGGTCGCGTCCGTAGCGGCGATCGGGCTCGACGGCACAGTAGGCGCGAGCGTCGATGTCGGCAGAGAGCCGGCCTTTGACGGTGATCTCATATGAAGTCTCTGGGCCTCGTTCATTCTTGGCAAGCACGCCAGCCGTCGAAAGCCGCGAGAGGTCGCGTTTGATGGTGACGAGCGATGCTTTTACGCCCGCCTGCTGCAGAGTTTCGAAAACAGCCGAAGAGCTCCCTGTGGGATTCTTCAGGAAATATTCGATGATCATGTAGTCGCGATTTTTCATATTTCTATCAAATTCTGCTATTTTATGGCTAATTTTCGTTGTTTATCGTATCAAAACAACCATTTTATCGTATCATATTGATACGATAAGCGCATTCACCTCCTTCATCGTGCTCGGCCCAAAGAACCCTGTTCCCTGTGAGAGACCATAGGGTGCCAGGATCTGATTGGCATAGGTGTTCTGGAATCTGATGAGAGCTCTAAAGGTGGCTGGACCGAAGTAAGTGGTTTCGTGGCCAGAAGATCCCGGACCTGATTGCGAGACAGTGAAGCCGTGCTGATTCAAGAAGATCTGGAGGTTCTTTACATCTTGGCCTGACATTCCAAGCTTCAATGAGCGGGTGAAGGTTGAAATCTGGTTATTGGAACTTGTTTGGTTATTGTTACTTGGTGCTTGGGTATTGCTGCACGTTGATGGATGAGCTGATTGATATGAAGCGAGCGCGGCTTTGGTCAGAGAACCAAAGTAGCCAGTGATGTATTCCCTGTTCAAATATCCCATGATGACCAGGAATGTCTGGAGGTTGGTGACGTCTGGGCCGCGCGTGCCAATCGTTAGAGACAAGGCAGAGGCAGGAATAGCAGAAGATGAAGAGGTGCATGGGGTCGTATTTGAATCGACGGCGTTTGAATTCGTGGCGAGCGAATTCGCGCTTGAATTGATCGACGCGCCGCCGCCAATCGATCCCGCACCGCCACCACCTCCTATAGAACCTCCCCCACCGCCTCCACCCCCACTACCGACAGACGGCGGCGTGCCGTTCGCTGCGCCAGATGAACCTGTCGAACCGCCGCCTGATACCGGAGCCGGCGTCGCTGTTGCCGCGGGCGTCGGCGTAGGCGTCGATGTCTCGAGCGGCGCAGAAGGAGGGGTCTGCGGCGATGAAGCTGAAACGACGGTGCCGAGGCTGAAATAGAATTGCAGATCGCTCTCCGTATCCGGCGAGCTGCCTGCGGACGGCCAGCCAGACCAGCCTGAACCGCCATCGTACTGGGCTGAGCCGTCAGGGAAATCCGTCGCCGGGCTCCAGTCGGCAGAGGAATAGCCCACCCCCTTCTGGATCGTAAAGATGTCATAGATAGAGCTGCTCGGAGCGCTCACGACGAGATCGTAGGTCTGTCCCGCTGCGAGCGTGTGCGGCGCAGTGAACGAGTAGGTCGCCCAGCCAGGCGCCGAAGAGAATCGCGACGCAGCGATCGTCCCTTGCTCGATGAGCGCGCCGCTCCCGCTTTCCAATCTGACCGTGAGCGGGTCATTGCCGCTCTGGCGGGCCAGGCGTATCGATACAGCATCGACCGTCCGATCCGATCCGCTCACCGTGAATCGCTCCCGAGCCATGCTCGCGCCAGAGATCGGCTCGATGTCCTGCGCATGGATGTAGCGGTAGGCATTGCCGGCGACCGTGCCGTCCGCGAAGTCGAGCTGCAGGATCGGCGTCATCCCCAGGCGCTGGTACCACCCGATGGTCGGCGTCCGGGACAGCTCTGCCCAATCGATATCGCTCACGGTCGGCTGGACCGGCGATGGTTCAGCCGGCTGGTAGAGGGCATTGACCGAGGAATAATTGGCGGATGGATCGGGGTCGATGTTCGAATAGACGACGTGGTAGAGGGTGCCGGCGGCAAGCTGCGGCGCCGGCGAGAAGCTCACGGTCGAGTCTTTCGAGGTCGGGACCAGCGAAGCCGAAGCCAGAACGGTGCCCGATGGGTCGTGAGCGGCCGTGCCGTCATCCGTCTCGACCTGGACCAGGATCCGGCCGTTCGTGCCGGCGGCATAGCCGGCGACATCGATCATCTGATACCAGACGATGCGGGAGAGCGCTCCGGAATGGGTGCTGCGGAACCGGTAGTCGGCCATCTGCCCGCCGTAGGTGCCGAGCGTCGTGTTATTGAGGTCATCAGCGCCGATGCCTGATCCGTAAAATGCGCTTGTGATATCCGACGGCGCGGAGTTAGATGGAGCCGTCGGCGTTGTCGGTGCGGTCGGCACGGTCGGCGCAGCGTACGCAGCTGCAACGAAGATGCCCGATACATCGTTCGGGCCGAGCGCCCGGTCGTAGATCCGGACGTCGTCGACCGGACCGCTGTAGCAAGCGATGCCGCCGTCATAGCAGCCGATGAATAAATGGTGAGCGTCAGTCAGGTCGGCGTTATAGGCTCCAGTGGTCGCGCTGGCGACGAGACTACCATCGACGTAGAGCGACAGCGAACCGGTGCGCGAGACGACGACGGTGACCAGATGCCAGTTCGAGTCGGTGATGCTGTGGGGATCGGTGACTTCGAACCGGGCGGATTCGCCGGCAATGGAAAGACAGGCCGCGGGGGTGACGCCGCCAGACATGATGAGCGCGTAGCCGACATCGCCGGTGCCGCCGCAGCCTTTCGAAAAGACGAACGACGATGCGCCCGGCTGGGCTTTGAGCCAAAGGCTGTAGGAGAAATCCTGACCTGCGCCGAAATTCAAGCCGGCCGAATTGCCGAGATCGACATACTGACCACTGCCGCTGAATGAGAGCGCGCCGCTGCCAGCCCTGACGCTGCTCCCCGAAAGCCACGCCGGCCCGCCGACGAGTGTTCCCGTATTCCCATTTCCACTCGAGTCCGCCGCAGTCGTTCCCGATCCTTCATCGAGCTTCCACCAGCCGACAAGGCCGCAGGTGAGGTCGCCGGTGGTGCAGGAAGAGCCGGAGACTTGAGCGACCTGTGTGCGAGGAGCGACCATCGTCAGAACCGGGGTCTGATCCGTCGACTGATTCACCGGCACCGTGGCCGTGATGGTGTACACCAAGGACAGCCCGGCAAGAATGAGAAGAGCGAGAAGGAACCGGGGCGAATTAGCATTGAGCTGCATGGCATAATTATAACGGCGACACCCCTTCAGACTGGGGATATCATGGCTCAAATCCTAGATCTATTGAAAAAGTCGGCCGGTCGAATCAGCTATGGAATGAACGATTTATTTACACCCAATCCTGGTTTGTTCGTACTTCACACAATTCGCGCCAGATTGAGTTGATTTAATATAAAGGAGTATTAATGTCTATTAAGCTTTATCGCCTCGGATCGCTTCGATAAGCCGATTCGATTTTTCGAGTTGGAGCTGAAGCTTGCCACGGAATTTAGCGATTACAGGAGTGGTGATCACCATAACACTTGCTTGACAGGTTTTGCCACAGACGCAACATAGGCCTCGAATAGACCTGTGGGTAGACACATCCTTTTCATCTGCTTTCCGATTGGAAAGCAGGAGCGGACGAATGATCATGTCTTACAGACCGCGCATAGCATTCACCTCCTTCATCGTGCTCGGCCCAAAGAACCCTGTTCCCCGCGAGAGGCCATAAGGTGCCAGGATCTGATTCGCATACGCATTCTGGAAGCGGATCACAGCTCTGAAGGTGGCCGGACCAAAGTAGGTGGTTTCGTGGCCAGAAGAGCCTGGGCCGTATTGTGAGACGGTGAAGTTGTGTTGGTTCAGGAAGATCTGCAGGTTCTTTACATCTCTTCCAATCATTCCAAGCTTCAGAGAGCGAGTGAAGGTTGAGATCTGGTTATTGGAATTTGTTTGGTTATTGTTACTTGGTGCTTGGATATTGCTGCGACACGTCGAAGGATGCGAAGCTACATATGAATTGAGAGCTGCTTTTGTAAGTGGACCAAAGTAGCCCGTGATGTAGCTGCGATTTAGATACCCCATGATGACAAGGAATGTCTGGAGGTTCGTCACTTCTGGGCCGCGGGTGCCAATCGTAAGAGACAAGGCGGATGCAGGGATGACTGACGGCGAAGAGCTGCAAGGCGTTGTGGGTGAGTTCGGGGTAGGTGAATTAGTGCCCGAATTGGTACTGGCATTAATCGATGCGCCGCCACCGAATCCACCGCCTCCTACCCCACCGCCTCCAGTGCTTACGCCGCCGCCACCAGATGTTCCGCTCGTGGTACCGCCTGTCGTGCCGCTGCTGCCGCTCGTGCTGCCACTGGCTGCGGCGCTGCTACCCGACGTAGTGAATACCTGATTCGATCCGGACTGGTATGCGCCAGCATCCCAAGCGCTCGATGCCGGCCGAGCCGTTCCGACGATATCGCTATCGAGCGGAGCGGTGCCAAGGCCGGTCAGATTGAGCGCCGAGCCTATCGCCGGAGAGCCGGCGAGCGGCCTATAGTTGCTATCGAGATCGATGTTCGAATGATAGGTCGAATGCGCGTCGGCGCCGCCGCTGATCGACAGCCATTTCGTGAAGTCTCCAGTCCCCGGGCCGAGATCCCACCAGCAATTATACGAGTTGTCGCAATCGCCATACGTGTTGTAGTCGATCTGCGAGGGGTTGTTGATCTGGGTGACGCTGCCAATGAGGACATTGCAGCCCTCGATGACATTGTTCTTTATGGTCGGATTCGGCGAAGCGACTCCCAGACAGACGCTCCCGCCGGCCGTCGGGCTCGACCCTACGACCGTGTTGTTGTAGATCTGGAAATTGCTGCCTGCATACATGATGGCGAAAATGCCATTATAGGTCAGGCGGCCGTTCGGAAACACGCCGATATTGTTGAAGAAATGCAGCATGCCCGTCGAATCGGTCCACGGCGTCGGATCGGATGTGGCATTCCAGCCTTCCAGGAAGACATGTCCCGTGACATTGTTCCCCGGGTCGCCGTCGAAGAGATTGTCATAGATCCACAGATCGTTGATCTTGGCGAACGAGGTCGAGGTCGCCGGCCAGCCAAAGGCATGGATGCCGTCGTGGTGATAGGCGTTGGAAGTCGTATCCCAGTTGGCATAGTCGTGGATATGATTGCCGAAGACTTTGATCGTCTGCGCCACGCCGTAGCCAGCCAGCCAGATGCCATGGTCGATGTTGTAGATATCATTGCCATAGATCAGCGAATCATTGTCGCCGCCGCTTATGTCGTTGCCGCCGCGCAGGAGCACGCCGACATTGTAGACGTCGCCCAAGGCCCAACCCGCATCGTGGATCGTGTTGTTGTGGACGCTCGTATTGGTTCCCGAGAATTCGATCCCGATGACCTGCGTCTGGTCGACCGACGTATCCGATGGGCTGGTGTGCACATACATATCGGCGATGGTCAGGTTTTTGATCTCGCAATCCTCGCAGCCCTCGGCCATGACGCCTACAGAATCGGCATGGTAGGCCAGACCAGTGCCGTTCTTGGTATTTTCGATGAGGCCGTTCGTGCCGCCGTCGAGGATGATGTAGCTCTTCATGGAGATATCGATGGCGCCGCCGCCGGGATTGTTGCTTCCTGCCCAATACGGTGCCGCAGCCACCGCACCAGGTTCGAACTTTATGGTGATCGGATGGCCCGCCGTCCCGCTTCCCTGGGCCTTGAGGAGCGTAGCGCCCGCTGCGCCGGTGAAGGTGCCGCAGAGATGGAGCGTTACGCCTGGTCCTATCTGGCCAGCACTAGTCCCCCAATTGCTCGTCGCATTGGCCCATGATATCGGCAGCGGATCGGCGCAGCTTGTCCCGGTTCCAGAGCCATTCTGGGACACGTATATGTCAGTGCCCGGAGTCTGCTGGATAGCGACGCCATTCACTTGGTAAGCGCCGGTGCTCCACGGGCCAGTAGCGGGCCTGAAGACGCCGAGGATATCGGCAGCGAGGCCGGGCATGCTCAAGCCGGTATAATTGGTTCCCGCGTTCACGGTCGCCCCCGAGCTATTGGCCGGAGCATAGTTATCAGATGCCGTATAGCCCTGGGCATTGGCGGCCGCCTCGGTCTCATACGTATCCGTGCGTTCGATGATGGTCGCGTTGGCGCCGTTGTCGCCCGTCCCTGCCAGATCCGACAGCGAGCCGTAGCCTATCAAATGGTTGTTATAGAGGTATTCATTGCCCACGAATGGCGGCGTGAACGGCGCATTGCCGGTATTGCGGATGCGGCACGGCGCATCGAACGTGTTGTTGATGAAGTAGACAGTCGAACCGGTGTTCCCGCTCACCATCCAGCAGTTGTCATTGTTCGCATCCCCTCCCGAGCTCGAATCAAAGATGACATTGTTGAAATAATGGTCGGTATGGCCTGCCGCTGCTACCGTCCAGATCCCCACGGCCGCTTGGTTGTAGCGGAAGATATTGTTGTATACGTAATTGTCAGAATCGGCCTCGGCATTGGTCTCAAGGACATTGGGATGATCAGCCGGATCATACGAATTATTGATGTGCTCGAAGAGGTTGTCATGGACGGTGTGGACGTTGTTGGCCACGACGCCGTTCGAGAGATAGCGGACGATGTTGTGCTCGAAATCATACGCGTCGGCATAGATGGTCTCGCCGCTATGGCCGTCGGTATCCGATCCGTCGAAGACATTCCCCGTGACGACGTTGCCGTTGATGCCGATATATCCGCCGTTCCAGTACGTGTCTCCGACGATCATCACGCCGCCGTCGGGAGCGCTTGCCGTATGCGTCCAGCCATGGAAGTAGTTGTTGGAAATGGTGATGTTATAGCCATGACGCGACAGATATGAAGCGCTGCCGAAGGGCGGCGTCCCTGCCCAGCACAGGCCGGTGAACTCGAAATCATCGAACGTGGTGTAGTCGGCCGCATAGAGATCGACCGCATTGACGCTCGTGTCATCGTGCGGACAGCTGACAACTGCAGAAGCACTGGTCGGATTATCGAGGTTGATGACCGGCCTGGTCCACGAAGAAGACGAGTACCAAGTTTTATCTACGCCGATATAGATGCGGCTAGCCGATGTGCCCGCCCAGGTCCATTTCCACCATGCACCGGAAGGAATATCCGCGTGCCACGTGTCCCCTCCCTTGAAGATGTATGAATCTCCGGGCTGCGGCGTTGTGGCAGCGCAGGTTCCGGTGCAGCCAGTCATTCCCGGTGCGTGCGACCAGGGCGCGGACTTGGACGTCCCGCTGTTGGAGTCTGACCCGCTTGCAGCGATGTAGAAAGTCCTGTTTCCTGGAGTCCCAGACGTAGAGCCGGTGCTGGTTGTCGTCTGACTGCCGGTAGAGCCCGCACTCGCCGAGCCTGTCGAGGTTGTGCCGGTCGACATCTGCGAACTGGATGATTGAGCCGATGCTTGCTGGTATAGGCTCTGCACATCGGTAGCCGAGAGCGCGCGGTCATACACGCGGACATCGTCGATCACGCCGGGGAAATACTCGCCGACTCTATTCCAATCATAGCCGATAGAAGCGCCTTGGTAACTGGGACCGAGCGCCGTCAGCGTGCCGGTCTGAGCTGTCGTGGCATTGAGCTCGCCATTCACATACAGCTTCACATTCGTGCCGTCATACGTGCCGACGACGTTATACCACTGTCCGGCGACAGGGCTCAAACCTTGAGCGGTCGTCCACGTATTCGAGCTCGTGCATACGCCGAATGAAAGGTTGCCCCAGTAATCCTGCAGGAGATATTGCACCGCAGCCGGGGTCACGCACGAATTCGTCGCCGTGATGCCGTCCATGACCAGGCCGATGCTTCCCGATGGAAGAGAGCTGAATTTCACCCAGGCCGAAACGGAAACGCTGCTGCCGCCGGTCAGTTGGAGCGAAGATGGGTATCCAAGCTTCACGCCCTGCGATGTGCCATTCAATGACAATGCCCCTCCGATCTCCCCTGTCGTCCACGTCGGTCCATTGACAAGAGTGCCAGTATTGCCGCTCCCGCTCGAGTCGGCTGCAGTCGTACCGCTGCCGTCATCGAATTTCCACCAGCCAACCAATCCGCAGGTGAGGTCGCCGGTAGTGCAGGAAGAGCCAGAGACTTGAGCGAGTTGCGTGTGCGGAGTGACTCTACTCAAAGTCGGTGCATGACTCGCAGGCACCGTGGCCGTTATCGTATACAACAATGACAGCCCGGCGAGGATGAGCATTGCGATAAGGAGCTTCGGAAAATTATGGTTGAGGCTCATCGGGGTCTTTACTAGTGGCCGAGATTATAGAGCTGTTGGACTTCTTGGGCCGACAAGGTGTGGCCATAGACGCGGACGTCATCGATGATGCCGTTCATGAACTCGCCGTTGCGGAAAGAGTCATAGCCGATCGACGCTCCGGTAGCTCCACCGCCAGAGAGCGTCGTCAACGTGCCGGTCTGGGCCGTCGTCGCGTTGAGAGCCCCATTCACATATAGCCTCTCATTTGCACCATCATATGTTCCTACAATGAAATACCATCTTCCGGCCAGGGGAGCTAGTCCTTGAGCGGTCGTCCAGATATTCGAGCTGGTACATACTCCGAAGGAGAAATTACCGAAATAAGTGTCTAGCAGATATTGGACTTCGGCAGGATTAATGCACGAATTCGTAAAAGTCTCGCCATCCACCAATACGGTCGCCGTGCCGCTCGGAACAGCCGTCTTGAATTTGACCCAAGCGCTTACAGATACGGCTGATTTTCCGTCAAATTGCAACGTGGATGGATAGCCGAGATTGATGCCCTGGCTGGTACCGTTGAACAGAAGAGCTTGGCCCATTCTGCCTCCCACACTGCTCGTCGTCGTCGACAAATTGATCATCTGCCCGTTATTACCATTCCCAGAAATATCGTTCGTCTTCCCTGTCGCCCAATTAGTGTCCTTGCCGTCGAATGTCCACCAGCCGACCAAGCCCGAGTTGAGGTTGCCAGGACCGACCAGGCTATTGTTGGTGTGTCCGGCGCTGCCGGTGTTGTAGAGCTGTTGGACTTCTTGGGCAGAGAGGGCGCGACTATATATTCTCGTATCATCGATAGAGCCATTAGCCCATGCGGAGCTGGCAGCACGAGACATAAAATACAAAGGATAATTACCGAAGTTGTTGTTGTCATAGGAAGTATAAGAAGTAGAGGTGACAGATACCGATTTTCCGTCAACATACGCAGAAACTTGATTTTGACTGGCTATACTCTTATCGATAACCAATGTCACCTGATGCCAACTACCCCACCCAGAGTACGGAATACAGTCGATAAGGTAGTAACCACTATGGGAGTAGCCAAATTCAAAATTATTGCCCGTACAGATATCATTCATACTAATGATAAATGCCTCCGAGTTACCGTTATAGTTATTACTGTTTTCGAAGAAATTCTGATTATATGATTCATACGGGGCATTAACCCAGAATGAAATGGTTATTTTATTAGTACTCGATAAATCGATAGAAGGAGTGGACACAGCCTGATTCGTCCCGTTGAACTTCAACGCCTGCCCGATCTTGCCGGGCACGACGCTGGTCGAAGTGGACATGCCGATGAGCTGGCCGTTGTTGCCACTTCCAGAGCTGTCGTTGGTCACGCCGGTTTTCCAATCAGTGTTCTTGCCGTCGAAGGTCCACCAGCCGACCAAGCCCGAGTTGAGGTTGCCGGGACCGACCAAGCTGTTATTGGTCCGCGCAGCGTTGCCGGTGTTGTAGAGCTCCGTCACTTCTTGGGCAGAGAGGGCGCGACTATATATTCTCGTGTCATCGATCGTTCCATTCACCGCCGAACCTTGACGGTTCCAATCAAATCCGACCGATATACCCGGGTAACTTGGATTTGAATCAATTGTTTGAAGCG
>JAGWWT010000065.1 GCA_018970245.1 Patescibacteria group bacterium | reverse complement strand
CCATAGCCATAGCCATCGCCACCGCCATAGCCATAGCTATAGCCATTGCCATAGCCATTGCCACCGCCACCGACACCGACACCGCCATAGCCACCGCCATAGCCATAGCCATCGCCATCGCCATAGCCATAGCCATTGCCATAGCCGTTCGGGTGTTTATACATTCGATTCGTCCTTTAAAAGGCAGCGGGGATTTTAGCCGCCCCGATTCTTGAATTATCGGCAAGTCGTTCCCTTGAAATCGTACAAATTCACGCTTGACAAAATCCCAAAACAGGCTGTTTCGGGAAACAGTTGCAACTCATCCTCGGGGAAACGGTCAAGGTTAACCGTCATGGCCTTGTCACCGCGTGCAAGACCTGGCAAGCCCTTTCCGCCTGAAAATCCGCCGAACATGGCGGCAGATTTCAACGCGAGATAACCATCTTGGGGGCTTTCCACCATGTCGCCGAAATAATAGAACCCGCCCGAGATTGCGAAAATTTTAGGGTTGTTCATAGTCGTTTTCATTTTTTAAGTCCTTTCAATCGCGCCAATTAATTTTGAGATAGCCGTGTGCGTGGCGCAAATCGGCACACAGATAATTGTTGTATCGCCACCTTCCAATGGCTTCAGGCCTTCCGTTGAGCTGGTGTCATAATCCGTCAGGATTACCGCGATTTTCGGGCGGGATTTTTCGAGATGATCCATAACAAGTCCATACGGATTGCTTCCGCGCGGCGGAACATCATGGTCATAAAGTTTTTCGTTTGAAAAATAGAAAACGTCATTGCGGATTTTTGCCTTGTAGCGCGACAAGATGGCGCACAATTTTTCCTCGCTCGCGCCTGTCTTTTCGCCAGACATTGAACCTGAACGGTCAACAAAAATCTCAACGAGCGGGGATTTCTTCCGCTTGCGGCGACCGCGCAGGATAATTCCGCCCGATATTTCTCGGCGCGAAGGCCGGAGATATGTGCGTTCTCGCACAGATTTTTTTCGCAGGATATAGTCAATCTCATTAGCAAGGCTCGGCGTACGCTTGCCGGACTGCCCATCGTCCTTCACGTCCGATATGGCTGTTTTTTTCGCCATTTCTTCCAGCACGGTTTTTATTTCATCGATTTCGGCTTGAGTTGGAGCTTCCTCTTCGCCCCCGCCCTCGCCCTCGCCCTCGCCCTCGCAATCGGAGCAGGCGCAGAACATCTTGCCGCCGCCTGCTGGTTGTTCATCTGGATTTTCGGCCAGCCAGTCGTATATATCCTCAGCCAACATAAGTTCAGCTGGCATTTTGGGGTACGAATCCGGCACAAAACCGCCAGATATAACCGTCATGGGCTTTTTAATTTCGGCAATATCGTTCGCCAAATAAATATTCCGTGCGATTTCTATTTCCAGCGCAGTGCGCCAAACGTCAGGCCGCACATCGGCGGGGGCGCAATCCGGCTTGCGCGTCCGGTGATTGAGCCAGATGTGGGCTTGCTCGTGCTTGAGCAAAACGGCATATTGCGCGGCATTCACCTCGCGGCAAACGAAAATTTTGCTAAAATCCGTAAACGCCGGAGCTGGCATATCCGCGCGTGATGGCCTGATAACTTTTGTCGGGACAAACATGATTAGACCTCAATCGGCTTGACGGTTTTTCGATTTTTACGGACTGCAACCTGCTTTGCGTGATCTTTCGCGGCCTCCAAAATTTCAACGTCCGCGTCCTCGACCGCGATTGCCGCAATGATTTTACCCGCCGCGTTAGGGGTGAGCAGTCCACGGACGATTAATTCCAGCGCGTCCGCATCATCGACCGCCTCGACCGCCCGCATTACGCGGGCAAGCGAGCGCGGGGATGTCGTCCGCGTTTCCATGCCGTCCCCCACCGTTTCCAAGAGCGGGATTGTGCCAGAGAGGACAAGCTGTATGATTTTGGCGCAGCGTGGCGAACGATGGCGTTCCATAGCCCATGCGCCCCATTCGGGGGGGGACGGGGCAAACTCGACCACCGCGAATCTGTTTAGCATTGGGACGGAGAGCCCGTCCCCGCCGCCCCATTCGGGAGGGTTTGCCGCGCCAATAATTGCGCAGTCTGCGGGAAGGCGGTTGCCGTTAATCTGACGGGACGCAACCAGCGTCAAGAGCGTATCAGCGACCGACCGTTCAGCCTTGTCGATTTCATCCAAAAAAAGCGCTGTTGATTTCCCCGCCGCCGCCGCATCGGAAAGACGGCGAAACATAGCGGGGATCGTCCGGTAATCGTGCGCCCCGTCCCTATAGGGCAGGCCGCCGATATTTTCTTCACTTTCGCCAGAAAGCAACAAAATTTCCACGTGGTCAAAACACGCACGGATTTTTTCGGTTTTGCCCACGCCCGGCGCACCAGTAAAAAGCACTGGGATTCCGGCGGCCAATATGGCCTTCATTTTTTTGGTTTTCATTTCTCACTCACTTCAATTTTAATTTTTACCAGACTTTCATTCTCAGGATCAAATAGCGCGTTCTCCAATTGCGCGTTAGTTGGCTTTTTATCCCAGATAACGCCGGTTTGAAATGCCATATCCAGATCTGCGCCGGTTATTTTTCGCTTGCGTTTTGATATGATGAGCCACATAGTTCTTCCTCTTATGATGCGTCTAGCCCCAAGCCTTCCCCATTTTCACCAGCCCAAAGCCTGACCCATCCAAGCATAGGCGATTACCAGCGCGAAGAAAAGCAGGATTCCCAGAACGGGAAGGGCATAATTTATGATAAGGCGCATATTATCCCATAGCCTCCATCACATACTCCGCAGGACAAGCCCCGCCGATATACTCGCACCTTAACACGCGCCGCCCGTTATGCCCATAGAATTGCACCTGATACCCACCGGACTCCATCAATTGGCGGCGTTTGTTTTCAAGCCACAGTATGCCTTGGCGGTCAGATAGATTATAGTTAAGAACTCGGCTTGCTCCGTCTTGGCGGCGGGTGATGCGGTATTTAGTCATGGCTGTTATTCCTCTAAGTTAGCGTGATTAAACCCTCATAGGCAT
>JAGWWT010000064.1 GCA_018970245.1 Patescibacteria group bacterium | reverse complement strand
GCTCAGTACGGAATTCTGGGACTCGAAAGAATTTTCAAACAAATAATTCCGAGTACGGTCGGATTCGGCGGTCCCGCACTCATCGGGAGCTTTAGTTCTATAATTGCCCAAAGCACGCAGAACATACAAGCTAATAGCGAAAAAGCAAAGATATTAGCGGGAATTTATTCGGGTGCTATGGCAACCGGACTTTCTGCGGTCGGCGCAGGAATGGCATTCTCCGTCAAGCAGGGTCTTTCGATGGAAGACGCTCTGGCGAAGCTCTCAGCGCAAAGCGGCATTACGGGAAATGATTTAGAGTCCCTTCGCCTCAAGGCCGAAAAGAGTGCCATAGCGTTCCGCGTGGAGGCTCCTGATGCCGTCGATGCAACGCGCCTCACGATCAATGCGCTCGGCCTCGACCTCACAAAAAACATTCCGCTTTTAGAGCAAATGACTACCAGCGTAATGACGCTGGCAAAGGCTTCGGGTTTGGATGCCGCGCAAGCCGCCGATTCCGCTTCTACGGCATTTAACATGTTCGGACATTCGATTCATGATGCGAATGCCGCCGAAGAGTTCCAGAAGATCACAAACGTTCTTGCGGCAGGTGCTCGTCAGGCACGAACGCAAATCCCGGATCTCGTTCAGGAACTGTCTTACGTTGGGCCGGAAGCGCACAAAGCGGGACTGTCCATCGAAGAGACGATTTCGGCAATGGAAGCGCTTGGCCACGCGGGAATCAAACCGGAGCAAGTCGGGGCCGAATTCCGCGCATTCATCATGCAGCTCGAAGCGGGTTCCAAAAAAGCGCAGGATGCTCTTGGTCGTTTGGACTTAACGTTCTATGATATTAACCCCACAACCGTAGGGTTCTCGAAGTCCATTCACACCCTAAAGGAAAAACTGGATGAGATTTACGACCCCGCTACGAAGGTTGGCGATGCTACAAAACGCGCGGCGATCGAGCAAGAAATTTTCCAGCGCCGAACATCATCGCTCGCAGAAGCGATGTTCGCCAATGTCGATGTTTTCGATCAATACACACAAGCGGTAACGGGAACTCATGACGCCGAGGATATGGCGTCGAAAATGACTCACACATTGAGTCAGGATTTTACGGGGATATGGGAAAAGATCAAGACGGAAGGCATTGATGCCTTTTATCAATACCGCTCCGAAATTGAAAAAGTGCCGGGAGTGATAGATAAAGAGATTCCCAAATTATTTGCACTGCTTGACGTACTTGAAAAAGTCGGCGGTTCCTTTTATCATGTATGGCAATTAGCGGAAAATCTGGATAATGCGATTGGCATGGATCGCGACCCTAATTCAGCCGTTGACAAATTTTATCAGAATGTCGATCGCGCACTTGGATTGCAAAATGAGCATGAAAAGACAATCGATGCTCAGCAGCGGATTGATGCCTATAATAAGGCTCATGCTCTCACTCAGCAACAGATTACGGAGTACACGAACCGTAATGCGTTTATGGATTCGCTCGGAACTTCTCCGTTCGATGCGAATGGCAATCCGATCGTAACAAGCTCAGTCGCTACATCGGGCGATGCGTTCGATACCAAGAAGAAAAAGGGTAGTGCTGAACATACGGCTTACGAAGCCGCCCTCGACCGCCTCCGCGATGCCTATTCCAAACGTCTTACGATTATCGAGAACTCGGCCAAGTCCGAAGACGATATTAAGAAAGCGGAGCAGCAAGCAGAACTCGATAACCTGAACGCGCAACTCGCCACGGAACTCAAATTCAAGCAAAAGACCGGCGAGACGAAAGAGCAAATCGCAAAACTAAAGTTAACGATTCGTTCCGAAGAATACCGCGAAGAAGAGAAGCTGCAAAAGGAAGCGGAGAAAGCCGACCTTAAAGCATGGGATGAACACCTAAAGCGTTTGGCTAAAGCGAACGATGACGAAGAAAAGTTACAGGAGCGACACGCTGCGAAACGCCGTGAGATCGAAACGAAATTGCAGGACATGCAGGACGCTTCGATTGAGGATAAAACGCAACGCGAAATTGCTCAGGAGAATACCCGTTATGAACGGGAACAAAAAACGATCCTCGCGCAGGCCGATGGAACGAAAGAAATGCACGACCTTATCGACAAAGATTTGGAAATGCTGGAACAGGAGCATTGGCAAAAGCTCAAAGATATTACTGACGAAGGGGCGACTAAGTCGGCGGACTCCGTTAACAAGCTCACGGAGTCATTGCGCGGCCTGAAAAACGAAGCGAACAGCGCGAAAGAATGGGGAACGGTTCTCTCGACGGGGTTACTGATTGCGTATGATATGTTGAGGGAAAGCCAGTCGAAGGCAATTGCAGCGCCGGATAGTTCATGGCGACGGCCTGCTATTCCGGGGATTGCGGGAACCGGAGACTGGACGCAGTCGCTTGGCAAAGGCAACGCGCTCGATCAACTATTTCCGTTCCACGATACGCCGGGGACGCTTGCACAAAGTTCTGGAAAAGGAACAATCCCAGTTGGCAATGGAAATTATCTCGTAATTGGGCGCGGGGATGATAGGCTCGTGCGCGAAGACAAAGAGGCGACGAACATTATTACATATCTTCGGGCGTTACAGCAATATGATTCAGCACAATTTGAAAAGGATAACCGCAAGAAATCGTTGGGGTTACAGGCTACGGCAATAGGCCAGCTTCTTTTTCAGGGGAACGGTTTGAAATCCGAAATTCTTTCTATGATTCATGATGGAAAGTCTCAGTCGGATATTATTAGCGCTCTTATTCATAGCGGCGGCAACGTTCGTGATTACTTTGCTGAAAGAGTTGGTGAGGGTATTAAAGAATACGCTTTCAAAAAGCCTACAGAATTTGCGCTTGAAACTGCGCTCGGAGCACCGATCGGCGGCGCGGCGGGCAAATTAGCCGAAGCCACTATCGGTGAATTCGAAGAGGTTGCCGACATTCCTCTAAGTCACGCAGGGAAGCATATTGCAACCTACGCTGCCGAAAAACTCGCAGAGCATTTTGGTGGCGAGGCGGCTGCGAGTGCGGTTTTTAATGCGGTTCCCTCGTTCAATGACTCACCGCCATTCGGACAAATAAGCGGTCAGAAATACATCGTAGGTGGAGCACCGGACGACATGCTCATTAAGGGAACTTCGTTCGTCACGATGTTAGCCGAAGGCGTGACAAAAGGC
>JAGWWT010000026.1 GCA_018970245.1 Patescibacteria group bacterium | reverse complement strand
TTATCTTTCGTCAGGCATGGAACATACGGACTGAAACTGTAATACGCGATATCGACAATATCATCTATGTCAGATGGTGATGTTGGGTATCGTGCCTCATTCATTTGAATTTAAGTATTGTCCTTGCCGATTGCCCGACTTCCGCGTCATCACCGCTGATCAATCCAATAATCTCTTCTGGCGCATCGAATAGGAACTCTTTGGCTCCGATACTGCGCCCCCACTGAACGATGCGACGGTAAATGAGCACGTCATCCGCCGTGTCATTATTGGAGATCAGGAAAACCTCTGAGATGTATGGCGTCTGGGATAGTGGACGGCGCAGTGCTTCAGCGCATCCAACGGTTCCCTCCGTCCTGAACAAAGCCATCTGGGAATTGGTAATGATGGCTTCGATCCAGTAACGGATTTGCTCGTCTGTACCGCCCGTGTAGCGCAGCGCCGGAACAAGCCACGGCCAAAGGAACATGAGTTCTGCGGACGTGATACGCCATACCGGCAATTTCTGCTGTGTTACCTCATATCCAGAAACGTGCGGGATGATTTGCGTCGGCTGCAAACCCTCACGCACCGGGCCAGGAATACGATCAAAGATGTTCCGCCCTGTATCGTCCTCGTTGACGAGAGGCTTGGTCACGGCATCGAGGAAGGCTTTCGCCTCGTTTTGCTTTCTCATGCGAATAAGTCCAGCTTCAGATTGGCCTGCCGGTGTTCGTCGGCATGCTGAAAGTAGAATGTTTCCATCTGCGTCCTGTTATCTGTAGGCGGAATAGAATAGTCATTTCCAGCAATTCCAAGTACGGCATCCATATCATCATGCATCTGCTGATGAAGAAGTAGAATGTCAGTGGCGCTTTTCTGTGTCATAGGATCTATATCGTATAGAGTCAGATTGATATTATATTTCTGTCTTATTCTGTCGATTATCAACAGATGCTGATTGTAATTATGGAATGAGAATATCTCGTAATCTCTTGAATTTTGCGGAACATTGAATAGCATAGCGAGCATCATTCAGCCGCTTTCAATTCAGTTTCTACCGGCTTGAATGTGTCGGATAGAGCGCCCTTGAACGTATGCCCCCCGGTATGGGTCAAGGCCACATCGGGGCAAAGATGAACCACACCGCCGATATCTCGCCACCGTTGGCAGAAAGCATAATCCTCGGATAGATATCGGCCCTTCCATAGCATCGGCATGTAGACGCCGTATTCCCATCCCTCACCGACAATGGCCTTGTAGATAAGGTGCTTGTAGCCTTCACACATTTTTTGTGCGCACGCGCGCGTCATCAGCGTGAAAGCCATGCCGAGATGGTCAACCTCGCATGTGCATGTTTCACGATTGAAATCGAGCGGCAGAGGATCATTGTTGTCATCGCGACGATTGGCCGCAAACTCAAGGGGGTACTTCTTCTTCGGCCCGGCCACCCCAACCAAATCCAACTTGGTCGAGAACAGGCGCAAAACCGCGGTTGGCTCCCATCCCATATCAGAATCGATCATGAGGAGATGGGTGCAGTTCGATTTCATGAACGCGGCAAGGATCTTCTGCCGGCCCAGGGCGATGTCGGCGTTGTGCTTCTCTTTCGCCCATTCCACCTGAACATTGAGATCAGACAGGGTTTTGATCGTGTTCAGAAGGCTTGTCACATATTCATCATGATATGAGCCGTCGATAGTCGGCGTGGCTATCATCAGCTTCACGCCGTTCAAATCAGGCTTGAGGATAATAACTTCTTTGGACCTTTGAAGAGCGTCGATACGGGCCAAAGCGGTATTCTTTTCGGCGTTCACCCATGTCTGATATCTGGCCGCATCGCCATCCCAGAAGGAAGCCACCTTGTCGAAAGTGTCGTCTTTTTGCCCGGTCAGGAAGGCGTGGCGATGGCGCACGGTTACACCCATGTCGCAATACCAACATGATCCTTCCTTGCCGAGGCCCTCCCAGATGTCATCAATGAACATATGTTCAAGGCCATCGGGATAAATATATCCAACCGCCCTGAACAAATCACCGCTCCACAGAACGGCGCCATTCATCCGCTTGGGGGCCTGCCATCCGTCATTGCATGAAACAACATTCCAGCCGTTGATGCGCGCGATTAGTGCCCTGTCCCAACCCATCGTCTCGGGGCTAAGATCGTCGCAGAGAAGGCCAACCCATTCCTTGGTCCACCATTCATTCTGCGTTTCCCTGATCTTCCCGCCCATGGATTCTGCTTCCGTCAATCGGATGCTCCATCCCTGCGGCAGCTTCAGGGAATCGTACTCCGTCTTCAGTTCCTCGTATTCGCCCTTACGGACGATAACCAAACCTGGTGCTGTGGCATCCGTATCACGGTAGGCGTTAAAAAAATGACGGAGGTGATCGATACGACGACGAGTCGGGAGAAGAAACATTGTTATGATGTCCTGGTGCAATTGAGGGAATAAACGTAGTTCTGCGGAGAACCGGTCACATTTGTGATTATGATTGTGACAGAACTGCCAGTCGCTACGGCATTTAGTGCTGTAGCCGCAGTATGAGAATTGGTTGATGTAACAGCGATAGCATTCAGACCGGTTACACTGACGCCCGCAATTTCCACATTGGCCGAACAGGAACCGGACGAAAGATTCATATCGGCGCTGTTGATGTTGAATGCATACGGTGCGCTATAGGAGACTGTCAGCGTCTGATTAGCCAGCGCTCCCACCACTTCGGACTGCAAAGCCATGGTCGATGATGGATTGAAGGCCCATGCCGGATTGGCTCCCGTGCCGCCTGTTTGAAGAGAGCTTCCTGCCGTTGATGGTGCCAGTGCCGCCCATGCGGACGCACCACGATAAAGGATCGATCCTTGCGTGGTGGTAAACACGGAGTCGAGGATGGCCGTTACGGTCGTTGGAATGGGCGTGGACGTTGCAGTTGACGTGTTGGCGAGAACTGTTTGACCGGCAATCTGTGCCAGGGCGATATAGACGCCCGATGTCGTTGTGCCACCGCCACCACCGTTTCCGTAACCGGGGCTAACATAGTTAAAACCACAACCATCGCCCGTTGCCGCATTCGCGCCGTTGTTCGGGTTCTGCACGATGCAGAAGTCCCCGGTTGATGGATGGCCTGAATGGAAGATCGCCTGCGAAGTGCCAAGGCCGACGTTGACCATCGGCGTGCTGGCGCTCGATGCATAGACGCCCTGGTTATTGCTGTTGATCGTATAGATGGCGTTACCGCCACCGTCCAACGATCCACCCGTCATCCAGATAGTACCGCCACTACCGGACGCCGGGTTGTTGCCGAGGAGCGGTTGCCCTGAGTGACCACGAACATAGACATTGGGGCCGATGTATGAGTTAGGCGACCAATCTGCTGGAGTGCTATTCTGACCGTCGTCAAGCCACATCATGTAGGACGTTGTTGCATAAACATCGTCCATGGCTTCAACGTTGAAGTTGGACAGGCGGAACGGAACCGTACAAATAACTCCGGCGTTACCGTCATCCGAGAAGATGCCTTGGTATTCCGTGTAGAATGAGCAATTGTGAATGGTGTAGCCAGCCGCGTATGGGCTCGCGCCGCCATTCACATCCTGCGTATATCCTTGGATGCAATCACCATGAGGATGCGTTCCGCCGTATGACACCTGTCCGTAGACATGGTGGATATGGCAGTTCTGCAAATAGACGGTAAGGCCGTTCGACACTAGCCCTGAACCGCATTGGAATGCGTCAACGTCCACCTGCAATCCGGCGACCGTTCCTGAATTGGTCCCCTTGCCGGAAGGATCAAGGAATAGGCCCTCGAAATAGGCCACACCAGTACAATTCAGAAGTTCGATGCAAGCGCGCCCGCCGTATGGCACGGAGTGAGGTGTGCCGCCGTTGACCGAGGCGTTCATGATCAATGAGCCACCAATCGCCATCACGCCTGAAGCGCTGGTAATCGAAATGCTTGTTTTTCGAACAGATGTGTTGCTTGCCGGGAAAACAAGAAGAATAGGATGACCACTGGCCTGGATATTGTAGTCTCCATTAGAACCATCAGTTGACAAATTATACGTTACCAGATTGCTCGGTGGATTTGATGGGTTCCACGGACCAACAGAGGCCGGGTTCCACGGCAATGCGCCGGTCGTCGGGCTTGATCCAGATGTTCCCGTGATCGAGGTGGTAATACCAGGACCAGCCTGCACGCCAGTAATCGACGCCGGAACAACGCCGCCATCTTGTACCGTGCCGGAGTTATCGGCATAGGTCGCGATATGGCCGGCAACGAAGGGGCCAGCAACGGAGGCAACCACCGTCAGATTGTTACTGCTGACGTTCTTGGTAATCGCTGTACCGGCGCCTGAGATATCACCCGTAGCAGGTTGGGTTTGAACAGGGGCGCCATTGGTCGAGATGTAGCTGACCCACTGGTGGGACGTTTGCGTGATTGACTGCACGCCACCCAAGGTCGTTGCTGAGGGAAGCGGAAGATCGGCACCGGACAAAGAGCGGAATGTCGGCGCGGCTGCCGAGCCGGAAGCTGGTCCAGCCATGATCTGATTGGCATTCTGGTTCGCTAGCGCAACGGTCAATGTGCCGCTGGTTGTGACTGGAGAACCAGACACATTAAAGATAGCAGGCATTGAAATGCCGACACTAGTTACAGTGCCAGCACCTGTCGGAGAACCGCCATCCTGAATGGTTCCGCTAGTATCCGTGAATACAGCCATGTGACCGACCGTGATCGGGCCACTGATGGCGGCAACCGTCGTCAAATTGGAACTGCTGATATTCTTCGTAATCGCTGTGCCGGCGCCGGAGATGTCCGATGTCGCCGGCTGCGAAAGCTGCGGGACACCGGCAGTGCTGATAGCGCTGATCCACTGGTGCGATACGGCATTAACCGCCTGTACGCCACCGAGAGCGGTTGTCATCGGCGTTGGCAAATCGCCACCGACAAGGGTGCGGAAAGTCGGCAGCGCGGCGCCACCGGAAGCGGGGCCGGCGTAGACCAAGCTTGGGTTGACGTTGGATTGTGAACTTCCTGTGCTTATTAGAGCAATATGGAATCCACCATTGCCGACATTAAGAGCCGGATCATAAGTCGCGAGGACAAGATTGCCAGGACGAAGCTCATTACCGCTGAGAACAACTGGACCATTGTTTGTATCCTTAAAACAGGTAAGCGGGCCAAGCCCGCCAACCGCCAGGGTGACGCTGCCGGGGTTGTTGTTCACCACCGCAAAAGCATATGTTTGGTAGGTATTGTATTGCGTGATCGCCGGAGCGTTCGCCGCCGGAGTAACGACGATGGCGCTTGCCGTTGACGTTCCCGCCACGGAGCAAGGAATTGGCGTCAAGACACCCAACGCGGCAAAGTTCGCGTCAAGGTCCGCCATCAAAGCGGTTGCGAGACCACCAAAAATGAACGGAAGCGCCATCGTTTATCCCCTTAAGACGTTATGTTGATACTGAGCGTGGTCCATCCAGGAGCTTGATCAGGGCCGAAACACGTCAATATTTGTCCTGGCTGACCGGGTGGTAACGCCTTCCACCCGGTCGCATCTCTGACAAGTATTGTACCAGCGATAATGCCAAACGCACCATCCAACAGAGCGTCAAGATTGACTGTTGGTACAGGCGTCGGGGCTGGAGCAGGTTCAGGTGTGGGCGCCGGCACGGGTATTGGGGCAGGAGCGGGAGTAGGAGACAAAGAACCGTAGCCGGGAGATACATAGTTCAAGCCACAGTTCGCAACCGGACAATAGTCCCCGGTAGACGGATGACCTGAGACAAACCGCGCCTCATCGGCACTCAGACCAGCGTTGACCATCAGAGGATGATGGCTGGCCGGGAAGACAGAAGCGTTGTTCGTATAGACGAGATCGCCATTGCTCTGAAGAGTGCCGCCAGGGGTCCAGATGCACTTGTCGAGAGGCTGTCCGGTGTGGGCCTTGCAATGGACATTCGGGCCGATATACGCCTGCGGATACCAGTCAGGCGGGCTTACGTTCGTCCCGTCCGCCAACCAGAAAAGATAGGATGTGGGGTTGCCGTCGTTCGATGCCTCGATATTGGTATTCGAGAATAGGAACGGCCCCTTCACATGACAGTGGTTATTGTCGTCGGCAAATACGCCCTGATAACCGGTATAGAAGGAGCAATTATGGAACTTGCATTCGCCCACCGTGCCCCATTCACCGCGCCCATTCAGATAGCCATATGCCTGGAAGCAGTCAGGATGGTTGCTGCTGTTGGGCACGGAATTTGATACGCCGACAATGTGGACGTTCTGGAAAGTCCATTTCTGGCCATTTGAATTTACCCAGGATGCGCCTTGGAAAGCGTCCTGCTGGTCATTGTTGCCGCCAGTCGCGCTGATCAAAAGGCCCTCGATGAAGACCTCGCCGGATGCGTTCTCGACTTCAAAGCAAGCACCACCGGTCGGGATCGCCCCGGCCATCGTAAGTTCACCGCCAACCACCACCACATTGCTTGGATTGGAAATGAATACCTGAGCGGTACGCGGCTTTGTGTTGTTCTCAGGGAAAATTACCAGAACATCAGCACCGGTAGCATCGATATTGTCGTCTCCGTTGGAACCATCTGTCGTCAGATTGACGATCATCGTTCCTTGAGGAGGATTTTTCGGATCGAAAGGGGGGCTATATGGAAGCATCAGATTTCCGTCTCATATGGTTGTTCAGCAACGATAGTCGCAGAAAGAAGAGTCATATCGGGTGCGGTAGTTGTTATAGTCATCCCGATAAGCTCGCCATATTGATTGCAACGAGACGATGTTGTCAAGAAGTTAGTTGCCCCTAGATTGATTGGCTCGTTTATAATCTGAGGCGTATATCTGTTGCTATCAATTGATATTGATATATTTCCAACATTTCCTGAATTTATCTGAGATAGAGTTGACACTCTTACAGCGCTCTTACCTGTAACGTAAGACGGAGAATCCCACAGCTTAGATTGAACTGTCTTCGTCCTATTCGAATTAGCCGCGAACAGTTGATAAACGCTTGTGCCGTCGTGCCCCCATGCGGTTAATTCAGATTCCCATTCAATAGGGAAAATTTCCTTCAAATTGGGCGTCTGGCTGGCCGTGAACCATCGTTTTCCATCCCACATGAGAAGGGCATTTCGTGACGTATTAGTGATTGGATCAATAATTGGATAAAGCAAACAATAACAAGGAATGCTGTAAAGCGTGGCTACCGCCGCGCTAGGAAGGATCGTACCGGAACCAACCGTTGCGCTTGCATACGTCGTGTCAATGGCTGTCGATATCTTTTCTATAGATCCGCCATATAGGGCAAATACACCAATCGGATTGGCCAAGATAATAGCGCGCGAAAATACCTGAACAGTATCTTTCCACGGAGTTCCGATCTGAGGATCTACATTCAGATTGGAAAAGGTTGTGATAGGCGGACTACCAGCCGTCTGTACACCAGAAATGTAATTAACGGACGAGTCGCCAATCAGATACAAGAACCCGTTCGATTGCTTGAAACTCGAATAGAAGATGCGGAGGAAAGCATCGGTAGATTGGAATGCTCCGGCACCATCAGCAATATTGAAATCTCCAGCCGTTCCGGCCGCCGTGAATAGACCTCGATTGCCGTTAGCGATCCATAGACGAGAGAAATATGTTTCAGCGTTATTTCCGCTTACGCCAAACGGCATGATATCAACGGTAGCCGCTGCCACTTGATTGTTCGGATCAAGAAAAAATGGAGTAGGAGCTGAGATGTACCCAAATCCACCAGCCGTTATCGTAACGCTCGTAACGGCACCACCGGAAATGCTGACCGTGGCCGTAGCTCCAGTTCCGCCACCGCCAATGAACTGAACGCTTACCGACGCCGCATTGTTATAACCAGCTCCACCAGAATCTATCGTGACGCTCTGTACAGAGTTGTTGCTCATGACACAGTGACCGGTAGCCGAATCGAATGCTGTTCCATGCCCTCCTGAGAATTTAAGGACGGGAGCATCATATTGACCATAACCTGTACCGGGATTGGTTACATTGATTTTGGTTATGGAGCCATTCTGGATAATCGGGCTAAATGTTGCACCGGTACCTGAACCGCCATATGCGGTAATTGTCGGCGCTGAACTGTAGTTTGCTCCGCTTTGATGAAAAGTTACATCAGGCCCGAGAGTTCCTGATTTATAGAGAGATGTCGTATCCCACATGAACAGGCCGTTGCCAGTCGTTTCAGGATTAACGATGATCGCATAATTGCCGCCCCATTGTGTCATAGAAGGGCGAGCCTTAATCGGGTTAGATCCGTCTATTGGTGTGTGAACGGTATATGTACCTGCCAAGGCTAAATTGCCTTGACCAACGCCAACGGCGTAATAATCAATGGCACCATCGCTTAAGAAAATTAATATATAAGTTATTCCTGATTGTGGCGTGAAAACACTGCAATGGACGATAGTTCTACCGCCAGAAGCAGTGTATATGGCTGCCCCCGCATCGGGGATAGTGCGCAGATTGCTCTTGCCAATTGGCATGAAGTTATCGCACCAAGATATCTCCCGATCCTGAATAGCCGGGCGTGACGACTTCGTATTCAGGCCCTCGAACCCGTCGAAAATGATCAGAGAGAAATTTTCCGGGACACCGGGCGTTTGTGGCGGTTGACCTGGAGGCGCGAAATCAGCCATTGATTAATGATTCCTTAATCTTCAGATAGTCTTCCCATGTCGCCTCGCTATAGCGCTCGATATCGTCTTCGTAGCGATTGGTAAGAAACCGGGCAATATCCTTATGCGCCGGCAAGACAACCATACCTGTAGGCTTGACGAATGAAAATCTCACTTCCCCTGACCAGTCAGTTAAGGGATATAATAGCTTCCACACATCTCCAGCCCAAATAGAATTAGTAATATTCTTTGTGGCGTGCGACGGCTCTTCTGGGAGGATATCATGAATGGCTATGATTCCTCCATCTGTCATGTGATTACTGACATTAATCAAGTCCCGATATACTTGATCAAAAGTATGGAGACCGTCGATGAAAGCCATGTCGAACTTTACATTTTCAGAGTATCTAAAATATTCATCACTTGTAACGGCATGCCACTCTGTATTTGGCCGGGAGGCAGTCCATAGGTGCGGATCAATCGCAACAGCTAGAGTATCTGGATTGCATAGGTTCAGGCTTCTCCCACCATGAACGCCGATTTCAAGATATACCTTTGGCATAACTTGACGATGAAGCTCGGTTAAAAATCCAAGATAATAGGTTTCTGATGTTTCTATTTTATGGGCGACCATATGGATTGCTCCATCTTCCAGGCTGACTGTAAGCACGGGCGCGATGCATCCATTCATCGAATGTCTGCTTCATGAAGTTGGCTTTTTCGTACTGCTGCGCCCCTAGCAAGGCCAGATATGCCGCGAAATACGGAACGCACTCCGTCCACATGAAGGGGATAGCTTCGGGGTCAGTATCCATTTTGAGCGGCAGCGGCAGGCAGAGACAATCCCATTCCATCGGATACACGGTGGACGGCAGCGGATACATATAGAGCGAGCCCTTGTCGCCCTGACCGTAATTCGCACAAAAGAATGGTATGTAAAGATATTGGTTTGTGTATGTGCGTACCCACGCCTGATACTTGGAGAACGACGGAGCCACCGTCATGTAGCGCCATGTCCCCCACAACAGGGATACGCTTTTGACAACGAAGATTTCCCCTACGCCGTTCGCAGGATCGGTGAACACGTCGGAGAACTGGTATACTTCCTGACCGGCCACCGTCTGATTAATCGGGAAAAGCGTAGCTATCGCCGTCGCTCCGGTCCCGGTGGGGTCAACGATAACGACGGTCGGCGGACTCGGATAGCCGCCACCGGGGCTTGTCACGGTAATTCCGGTAATGACTCCGCCGACTATCGTCGCCGTCGCCGTGGCATCGGTAATCCCGAGAACGTCCGTTACATTGATCGTCTGCCCGTTGAGCCATGTCGCGACAATGGAACCGGAGTTGTACCACGTCACCGTCAGTCCCGAGGTATTCTTCCATACGATCTGTCCGCCAGTGACGGTGTAGGTCCCGCCTGGGGGTATGATAGCCACGATGGGGTTTGTATATCCTGAACCGCCATTGGTTACTTTAATGGATTGCACACCCGCCGTCGCTCCGGCGAGATAACGGACACACTGCCCCTGCGCGGCAATATGCTTCCTTGCCGTGTTGATGTAGGTCACGAGGTCGAAGAGGTTGAAAACCTCTTGCTTTACGTCACCCAGCAACAGTTGCGTTTTTTGTAGGTATTCATTGAGCACTTATCGCCCCTGTTTCTGCGGAGGCATCCCGACGAGAGTTTCCTTCTGTGAAGCCAATCCAGCGCCACCCGTCCCCGGCAGGTTGTTCGGCAGCACCGTCCCTGTCGATTCCTGCCGACCGCGCCGGGCGAACATGGAATACTGCTGGAACATGAGGTTGGCTTCATCGATGCGCCTAGCCGACATCAACGCCAGATAAGCCGCGTAGAATGGTACGGCATCAGTCCACGGATAAGGGATGGCTTCCGGGTCCGTATCGAGCGCCAACCCGATGGGCAACCCAACGGCATCAAATGATACCGTCTGCGATGCGACGGGCGTCGGATTGAGGAAGATCGTTCCCAAAGAGCCCTGGCCCTGTTGCGACCACCTGACTGGATAGTTATTCGAGCCAGCCGCGCCGGAAGCGATGTAGTAGCTGTAGAACCACTCGAATGGACGTTGCTCAAGGAGCGATTGCGCCGAACCGGAAATCAGGGAGGCAATCCGCACATTCAGGATCGAGGCCACACCGGAGACGGTCGTTGTGATTTGGGAGAACGGATAGGACTGCGTGCCGATGGATAGAGCCAGCGTAGCCGGCACGCGAATGCATTCAGTTTCCGCTGCAAGCTGGTTACGCGCCGTGTTGACGTAGCCGGTCAGGTCGAACAGGTTGAACTGTTCCTGCTTTACGTCATTCAGCAAAAGCTGCGTCTTTTGAAGATACTGGTAAAGCATTATTTACCCCCCTTGGCCGCTGGTGGTGTAGTCAATGTCGTGTTATCCGATGCCAGTTTCGGCCCCTGTCCACCAGGATCATTGCCGGGCATAACAGTTGGAACTGTCGTTTGCGTCCCTCTGTGCGCGAACTCTTTATACAAGTTCATCATATTCTGCGCGTCGGCAAAACGCTGCACAGAAAGATACGCCATATACGCGGCATAGAACTGCACTGCGTCGGTCCACGGATATGGAATGGCCTCTGGATCGAAAGCCGTGTTCAGCGGGATAGGGACAGCCGTAACATCCATGTTGATGGCGTATTGCGTATTCGGGATTGGATAGAGCCCGATAGTCCCGAAGGATTGCGTCGTCTGCGAATACCACATTGTGGCCGAGCCGCGTCCTTGCTGCGCCCAAACCTGCGGTGTGCCGGTCGTTACCGATTGCCCTGTTCCGACATAATAAGAATTGAACCATTCCCATGGGCGCGGCTGAAGATACGTCTGGCTGCCGTTCAAATTGACGACGTTTGCCAGCCTGACCGTCAGAAGCCCCTGCACGCCCGTAGCCGTCAATGAAGCCGAGGCCAGGGCATACATCTGCTGATTAGCGATGGTATAGAGAATGGCAGGAACGCGAACACATTCCGTCTCTGCCGCCACTTGACCACGCGCGATATTAATCATGCTGGTCAGCAAGCCTGGGCTATAACGGATGTTGCTCGGATCGTTCAGAAGATTCGAGACTTGGCTTAGGTAAACCTCAATCATCCTGCCCTCAAAGAAAAAGGCCGAGCCATCGCCAGCCCGGCCCTATAAGGCACTTCCCCCAAACAAACCTTACAGTGGCGTTACGAAGACCGTCGCGTTGTTCGCGCCCAGCGTCAAAACCACCGTGGCCGGCAGCGCGCCAGTGCCGGTAATCACCGCGCCGACCACCATCGGAGACGGAGCGGCCTGATAGATGCCGCCGTCGATGACCAGCGAGCCAGCCGTCGTTACCGCGCCGGTCACTACCGCGCCCAGGATTTGCGCCTGACGAGGCGTGAAAAACTGGTTCTGGTAAGCCGGGTTGGTCCATGCGCCAGCCGAGACGACGCCACCGATGCCGGTCACTTCCACCGCGCCGGAATAGCCAGAGCCAGCCGTGCTAACCGTGTAGCCCGTCACCGATAGGGCCATAACCGCCGTAGCAACAGCCTGTGTGCCCGAAGGTGGCGCAGCAACAGTGAGGGTCACGGCACCAGTCTGCGGCGTACCAGGGGTCAGGCAAACAATGCCAGTGACCATGCCGGTGCCGGTCAGGGCGGTTGTCGCTGTCGCGTTGGTGATAACGCCAAGGTTCGTATCGAGCGGGTTCGGTAGGATGACTGGGACCGGGGCCGTCGAATAACCGGCACCCTGGTTGGTGACAGTCAGGCTACCGACTGTACCGCCGCTGAGGACGGCAACGGCTGTCGCCTGAAGACCACCGGCGGGCGGTGGCGGGATATAGACGAGCGGAGCCAGCGTATAGCCGGAGCCAGCCGCCGTTACCGTTGTCGTCGTCGAAACCGCACCACCAAGAACAGCCCGCCACGTCGAACCGCCAGCACTCACTGTCACTGCCGGAACACCAGCGGTATAACCAGAACCAGCCGTAGTTACTGTCGCGCCTACAGGGCAACCCGTGAGATTGGCAACACGGTAGTTCACGCCATCCGAGTCAACAAACTGCGTCTGTCCGGTCGTCGGCAATGTGCGCCAAACTCCACTCACCGGGTCGTTCACTTGGATTGCGGAATAAAGCCCGATGTCGATGAAGTATTTACCCGGAGGGATGATCTGCACCCCACCGCCACCGAGGGTAATGGCGTTGGTAGCCGACTGGTATACACCAGTGGTGCTTAGCAGGTTCGCCGGGTATAGTGCCTGCGGAGGTGGAAGATTGACGCCGGGACCATTGATTATCTGTGCCAAATTCGTAACTCCCGTGCTATCCTGGTGTCATCAATCCAGGACGGAGGCAACTGTGATGTTCATATGCCAAAATTGCCAAACCGAATTTTTACCCACGCATAAACTTCAAAAAAAATTCTGCTCTATCAAATGCTCCAAATTGTTTCACGAGAGAGCTAGATATCAGCGCAACCCCGACACATTCGTGGAAAAAAGAAATCGTCGCCGTAATAATCCATCATATCCACAAAAAACCAGTGCATACAATTCAAAAAGGTATTCAGAAAATCCTGAAAAATTCAAAAAAATATCTAAGGAATATCGTCGATCACATCCATATCATGGTCTTCTTAACACTGCTCGCCGTAGAGCCGAAATAAATGATCTTCCGTTTTCCATAGACGACAAATGGCTTAGTTCCGTTTGGACCGGACGATGTGCATTAACCGGATTGGAGTTCAAAACCTCCGATAATGCACATGGTCCATTCTCTCCATCTATTGATAGGGTAATCCCCGAATTAGGATATACCCCCGAAAACTGCCGGTTCATCTTGTTCGGTCTCAATGCCCTCAAGGGAACCGGAACCGATGCAGATATGATGATCATTGCGAAGGCGCTTATGGAACGTCATGATTGAATATCCATTTTAGAACGCTGCCCCGGTGAAATCCGTGATCCAGGCATTTGCGACCGGCTTCGTCGTGATGATCTGATAGCCGCACACCATCACACCAACCTGCCCGATCTGCATCAGTGGGACCAGCGAATAGAACCCGGAGAAATCGAACATCGCGTCTTCGTTGAGGTACATCGATGTGTACTTCGAGTTAACGAAGAACATATTTCCCTTCGGGCACCAGTGATCCATGTAGATCGGGATACCGTCGATGTTCAGGTTCGGGAAGCCCGACCGGAACACTTCTTCCATGCCGTAGGATTTGTTCGGCTGGACGAACTGTTGTTCGATGCCCTGCAAGGTGCCCGAAAGGGTGGCGTAGTCGCCGGGCGACATCACGCCGAAGCTCGGGGCCTCGCCACCGGCATTGTCGGTGATGCGGATGATGTAGTTGGAAATCGTCTGACGGGTCAGAATGTTGGCGGCGGCTGCGTCGTAATACTGGCCTTGCCAGAAGGTGTTGCCGCTCTGCGTCCGGTTGATGCCACCGTAGACCGGCGCATTCGTCCCGTTGTCGAAGCCGTCGATGAAGCTCGACGGATACAGAGAGTTCGCCGTGTTGTTGGTGAAGATCAGACCGCCCATGTTCTGAACTGTCGTCGCGTATACGTCGTTCATCCGCGCCTTCAACAGCGGGATGACCGTATCCGTTGACTGGATGATCGTTTCACCGAAGGGCAGCGGCACCGGAACAACCCAGAACGCGGTATTGAACTGCGCGTTCTGAATGCCGGGGGTGACGATAGGCTTGTTGAAGCCGCCACCGTAGCCGGTGAACTGGCCCTGCACCATCGAGTTTCCCTGAACGGGGACGGTAATCTGTGACAGACCACCGGCAGATTTTTGCGCAGCGCCGAGAAGATAGAACAACGTCGGAGTTGAGAAATAAATCTGCACCGTCAGGGCAGGCACGAATGCACGCCGTACGGTAGAGGTCAATTCGTTGTAAACTGAGCCCGCTGCCGGGACTGCACCCATACCGGAGATAGGCATTTAATCCCCCCTTTACCTACGGCCCTGAGCCCTGAGTTCCTTCAGGGTTTTCGGAATCATCTTGTTAATGAACTGGTCCGGGTCTTTGAACAGCAACTTGGTCATTTCGTCGCTGTCGTCCGGTTGCAGGAAGTTAAACCCGCCAGCAGTAGACGGCTCAACGGGCGTCTCCGGGGGATTTGTCTTTTCATAAAGGGCGGCACCGGCCTCATGGTCGGTGATACCCTTCTTTTCCATCAGGGCCTCGACCGCCTTGATGCCTTCTTCGGTATACCCGGATCGAGACAAGGAGCGCCGGCCTTCGGATAGGCGCGTCTCCAGTTCTTCGACGGTGCGCTTGTTCAGGGCCTCTTCCCGCTCCTTCTTCTGAAACTCGATGTACTCATCGAACTTCTTTTCAAGGCCGGAAATACGGTCATAAACAGGTTCCGCAGCGTCAATCTCGGGGATTGCCTCGTTTGGGAACGCCTCTTTCAGAAGCTGAAGATACTTCATACGCATCTTCGGGTTGCCGGTGATCTTATCAGCCGCCAACTTATACGACTTAAGGACGTTCAATTCCTGGTCTTCGACTTCAACCAGCATGGATTATTTCCCCACATGCGAGATGGTATTGCCGTTCTTCACACTCTTGGGAAGATGCGAAGGGCGAGCGCCAATCTCGGACTTGGTGAAGTCAACCCGATTGATCTGGGAGTCAGACTTCGGAATGGATTTGGTGGCGTCCTGAAAGATATTCGTAGCCATGTTAGCCTCACATCGGCGGGGGAGCGGGTGATTGACCGGACGGCTGACCGACACCGCCCTGTTGCATCTTCTGCCGCATTAGAGCGAGCATCGGATTTTGCTGTTGCTGCTCCATCATCATATTGCGGAGCGCATTATGTTCTTGGCCTTGCGACGTAGAACCAGCGGGAAGAGTACGGGCGAGTTTCCCCAAAGCCTGTACTGCCTCCCTGCCCTGGTTGGATTCGGCTCCCAGCATAGGGATGGCCTTTTCCAGCAGCCTAACCGCTTGTGCCAGGAAAGCCATTCCGGCAGCCTTGTGGCCCTCGTTCGGAACGGGCGACGTAACCTGCGGGCTCGGCCCGAAGGCCGGCTGACCCGGAGGGGTCGTCTGTCCTACGGGACCAGGGCCACCGGGGACCATGGCGGGCGGCATCGGCATGGCGTAATTACTTACGCTTGTGGGAACGCTTATGACGACGGGCCATCGAAACCTCCTATGGCGTAGGGTTAATCACCATCCCGGCATACCGGGACATGATCACGTTGATATTGTCTAGTGATTTACACAATCATGACTGTGTGTTATCAGAGACGTGCAGGAACTTCACAGTAGGATGGCGTTGTATGGATCGCGAATGGCTATCAGTAAAGGAAGTTGCCCACATATGTAATGTGAGCGTCGATTATCTGATTAGTCTGAGGAGACACGGTAATGGACCGGCGTATTACCGTTTCGGCAGAAAGATCCAATATAGGCACGATGACGTGTCTAGCTGGCTAGCCAGCCTGAAACACTAATCATTTGTGCCCGTGTTGTTCCATCTTGGCGACCATCTCAGGATGTTCCTGAAGGAACTGTGCTTTCTGCGCCTGCATTTGCTTGAACCGCTGTTTCAGCATATCGCGGTTCGGCACCGGCAATAGATCGAGAACACTTTCGCCATCAATAATCCCAGACTTCGCCAGGAAGCCGACAACTTCCTTGTGATCGTCTTCATATACGGGACTGGCCGAGTGGCTATCGACGGTAATTCTCCGATCATCCGGCAATTGAGCCAGAAGAAATTCTGTCTTCTCGTTGGCGGTTTCATCCACCCAATAGGCTTTCGCCTCTTTTGCTGCCAAGAGTTCAAGGGACGAGTCTCCGAAGTCCGCGCATTGGCGCTCTACCAGAAGAGCCCTATCGCGCAGGCGCGGAGAGGCGGTTTTCAGCAGCATCTGCGCATGATTGCCGGCGCGCACGCCCGGTTCCCCTTGACCGGACAGGATGTTCTTGAAGCCACCAACCTCATCGATCATTTCGATGATCATGTTGATTTCCTGAAGGGCATTCTCCGGCACTTTCGGAGTCAAATCCTCCACTCGCGCCCCAGGCGTGGCAGATGAAACATAGCCAGCTGAACGGAACTGATCATAAAGTTCGTCATTCATGCTATCGAAGCCGACGAAGGCCAACAGCTTGTCATACTGCATGGACATCAGCCGCTTATAGTCGTCGAGGCGGACACCAAGCAGTGACTGCAAGCCGATCATATTCATGATTTCCGGCCGGCCCCAGAAATGACCCTGAACGCGGTTCGGCTGGATCAGGCCATAGGGGAGCTTCCCCTTCAC